>JAHEKO010000140.1 GCA_024638355.1 Acidobacteriota bacterium | reverse complement strand
GGTGTCGCGCTCGCCGTGAACGCCGGTCACCGCGGTCGACCGACCGCCCCGATGAGGCCCGATGTTGCGGAACTCGAGCTTCTGGAAGAGCTGCGGATCGACCGGCGGCGCGGCCTCGGCCTCGGCCTTTTCGGCCTTCTTCGCTTTTGCCCGCGCGGCCTCGGCCGGAGCGGACAGGGTCAGGCAGAGCGCCAGCGCGAATGGCCACGCGCAGAGAAAGAGTCTGTTCATTCGGGAGCCTCCAGGAAGGAAGTTGTTCAGGGGTGCGCCGAGGCGCGCTGGGAGTATAGCCGGTCGCATGGGCGTGGAATCGGTACCGGCGGTGCGGCTGCCGCTCAGCCGCCGGTGGCCAGTCGGGCGGCCAGCTTCAGGTAGTTGCGCGGGCTCCGCAGCAGGCCGCGGAAGGTGGTCTCGCCCAGAAAGACGCGACCGATGACCTCACACAGCGACTGGCCGATGCGTCGGAACGCCAGCCGCCGCAGCCAGTGGCGCTCGTAGAGCAGATGAGCCAGGCGCCGCGCGGTCTTGAGCTCGGGGAGCAGGTCGCGCGCCAGCAGCCGGGCCCAGGCGGCGCGGACGGCGCCGGGGTCGGCGGGGTCGCCGGCGATCGCCTCGGCGGCCAGGCGGCCACTCAGGATGGCCCACGAGATGCCCTCGCAGGTCAGCGGATCGGCCAGCCCGGCGGCGTCGCCGATCAACAGAACCCGTCCTCGGGCGAGCTCGGGCGAGCGCGGCGCGATCGGGATGACGAAGCCGTGGTCCTCGCGCGCTCCATGCTCGGTCAGGCCGAGATGGTGGAGATAGGTCTCGAGATCCTCGCGCAGCGCACTCCAGCCGCGCAGGCGCGACAGACAGCCGACCGACAGGTGATCGCGCTTGGGAAAGACCCAGGCGTAGCCGCTGGGCAGCAGGCCGAAGTCGAAGCGCGCGCGGTCGGCGAAGCGCTGGTAGTCGGCGGGGGCGACGCGGATCTCCGACTCCAGCGCCGGGATGACGTGCTCGTTCTCCGGCCAGCCGGCGGCGCGCGCGGTGCGGCTGCCCGCCCCGTCGGCGGCGACGCAGTAGCGCGCGCCGACCACCCCGCCGTCGGTCAACAGCCGCACCTCCGAGCCGGTCTGCTCGAGATCGCGCACGCGCAGCGGCGCCAGCAGCTCGACGCCCGCCTCTCGCGCCCGCTCGACCATGCGGTGGTCGAGCTCGGAGCGCATGGTCATGGTCACCATCGGCTCGCGCCGCTCGACTCGGAAGTCGAGATCGGCGTCGAGCAGGTGAAGCTCGACCACCCGACACTCGTGCTCGATCGAGCCGTCGAGCTCGAAGTCGAGCATGCGCCGCGCTCGCCAGACCACGCCGCCGCCACACGTCTTGTACCGCGGCGGCACCTTCTGGTCGAGCAAGGCGACTTCGAGGCCGGCCTCGGCCAGTTTCTGCGCGCAGGACGCGCCGGCGGGACCGGCGCCCACTACGGCGACGTCGTAGCTCTTCGCTGCTTCGATCATTGCGGCGTGACCGCTAGCGCGGCCGCGCCGATTCTATGCTGGAGCGGCGCTCGGGGACCGGCACGGGCCAGGAAGTGCGCTGGAGAACGACCTCGTCGGTCGGGTACCAGCGGTCGCGAAGGAGACCGACCAGGTAGACGGATCCGGTGATCAGCACGACGCCGCCCGCGGGGGTGAGGTCGATCGCCCGCTCGAGCGCGGCGCGCGGCTCGGCGATCGCCTCCGCGGCGATCCCGAGTGCCGTGCCGGAGGCGGCGATCTCTTCAGCCGCAACGCACGCCTTGCCGTAGAGGTCGAGCTCGGTGGCGACCAGCCGTGCGGTCGAGCTCGCGAGCTCCTCGAGCAGGCCTTCGGGCGAGCGGCTTCCGGTCGCGGCGAAAACCACGGTGAGGCCGTACGCGCCCAGCGCCGTGCGCAGGGCGGCGACCTTCTGGGCGTTGTGGGCGCAGTCGAGCACGATTCGAGGCCGCTCCGCGACCCGCTCCAATCGGCCCGGAAGGCGCGAACGAAAGCCGGCGCGCAGGTGCCCGGGCTCGATCGCCCAGCCGGCCGCCGCCAGTCGATCGAGTGCCGCGGCCGCCAGCGCGGCGTTGCGCGCGGCGAAAGGGGCTCGGGTGCCGAGCTCCAGGTCGACCCGACCGAGGAAGTCGAGGGAGAGACCGAGGTTGCCGTCCGACGTCGGTCGCAAGGAGCCGGTGTCGACCGCGATCAGGGGCGCGCCGATCGCTCGCGCCTCCGCCTCGAGCACGTCCCAACCGCGGCCGCGAGACGCCACGCAGGGCACGCCGCGCTCGATGATCCCCGCCTTGTGCCAGGCGATCTCGTCGAGAGTCGGCCCGAGCGAGGTCGTATGGTCGAGTCCCAGCTCGGTGATCACCGAGAGCTCGCGCTCGAGACCCTGCACCAGGTCGAAGCGGCCGCCGAGGCCGGTCTCCATGACCGCCACGTCGAGGCGCGCCTCACGGAAGGCGAGATAGGAGACCGCGAGCGAGGCCATGCCGTGCACCGAGGCGGGACAGTCGTCGTCCGCGGCGCAGGCCTCGGCCATCGGGCGCACGCCGTCGACGGCGGCGACGAGCTGGCCGACCGAGCAGTAGCTGCCGTCGATCCAGGTCTTCTCGGTGAACGCCTGGAGGTAGGGAGAGGTGTGGCAGCCGGTGCGCAGACCCGCTGCGCTCAGCGTCGCCGCGATCAGCTGGCAGACGCTTCCCTTGCCGGAAGTGCCCGCGACCTGGACTGACGGGTAGGCACGCTGGGGGTCGCCGAGGGCGCGGTTGAACTGGAGCGCGGCGCGCACCTTGCCCTCGGGGCTGCGCCGCCTCGGCGTCATACGAACGATGTCGCGGTCGATGAAGCGAACGGCGGAGCGATACGCCTCGAGAGTCCGGACTCGCTGGTCGGGGGAGAGCACGCCGGGTGTGCCGCTAGTCGGGCGCCGCCGCCCGGTCGCCGGCGGCGACGGCGGCGACCAGACGCGGCAGGGCCTCCTGCCGCTCGATCTCGCCGCCGAGGTAGGCGTGCCAGTCGCGGCGCAGCGCCTCGATCTCGGCGCGCTCCCGCCGCGCGTAGAGTCCGACGTGGTCGGCGTAGTGGACGTAGCCGGCGGCACCGGCGCCCGCGTACGCTTGCCGGACCAGCTCGCCCGAGGTGTAGAACATCATCAGGTGCCACAGCCGCGCCGGCGCCTCGGCTCCCTGTCGCTCGAACTCCCGGCGGAGCGTCCCCGTGAGCGGTTGCTCCAGCGACGGGTAGTGGGACGACTCGTGGAACAGGACCTCGAGCGAACGCGGCATGGCGTTGCCGGGCGAGCGAGTGGAGATCACGACCTGGCGCGAGGCGTAGGCTCCGACGTCGTTGCTGTAGGCGGCGAGGTCGACCCGGATCCCCTCGTCCGGCCAGCGGCCGCCGTAGGCGGCGGCGAGGCGCGGCGCGATCTCGATCTCGTGCGCGCGCAAGGCCGGCAAGAGCTGTTCGAGCCAGGCCCGATTGGCGGCGTCGTGCGCCGGCCACCACTGATCGAGATAGACGGGACGCACGCGATCGAGGAGGTCGAGCAGCCGCTGCGCGCGCTCGTCGGAGGTCGCCCTGCGCTCCTCGGACAGGAGATAGCGCAGCTCGAGCATCTCGCGGTCGAAGAAGAGATGGCGGTAGGAGAGCTCCCGGCGGTAGAAGTCGAGGGCCTCCTGCCAGAGCCGCCGGGCCCCCTCGTCGAGCCGCTCGAGATCGGCCTTCTCGGGAATCTCCACCAGGCGCCACCTGGCGTCGGGGTCGCGGTGGCGGGACCACTGGTAGAGGAAGTGATGCAGATTCACGTCCGGATCGCTGTGAAACACGAAGTGCGGCGAGGTCGCCAGCGGCGCGATGCATCGAAAGCCCAGGCGGATCGACTCGAGGTCACGCCAGATCGGATGGTCCGAAGGCTGGGGAGAGAGCGCGAGAAAGACGACGCCGCGAGCCTGCGCGGCACACTGCCGGATCTCGCCGCGCACGTTCAGCCGCACCTGCTCGTGCGTGGTGAAGGCGTCGAACGTCTCGACGGTGCCGGAGAAGCCGCCCGCTCCGGCAGCCTGGAGCTCGACGCGGAGCCGCGCTCCGCTGACGTTCACCGACCGCGTTTCGCCGACCGCCCGCGTCAAGCCGCGGTAGTAGGACGACAGGTGGGATTCGAGCGTCCGCACGTCGACCCGATCGTCGCGATCGATCCACCAGACGAAGGCGTAGCTCCAGAAGCCCTCGTCTCCCTGCTTGAACATCCCGGGAGCGAAGCGCAGCTCCTCGAGGCCGCGGTATGGAAGCTCGGGGGCGAACTCCAGCGGGAAGGGAATCGTCTCGCTGCTCCAACCCTCCGGCACCGGCAGGTGGAAGGGGATCTCCGGCTCCTCACCGAGGCAGAGAGCCGCGGCCAGGCCGAGCACCGCCAGCGACTGCGCGACGCGATGGATCAAGGTGCGGCGAGCGTACACCACCCGCCGGGTCGCCGGTCGGGGTGAGGCTACTTCTTCGGCTCGGTTCCGCGATGGTGCCGATCGAGCTCCTCGTCGAGCTGCCTCAGCTGCTCGCGGAGCTGTTCGCGAGCGCGCAGCAGGCTCGGCGGACAGACCCGCCGGCTACGGCGCCGGCCGGCGAATGCGGTAGAGGTGTTTGGCGGTGCGCAGGTAGAGGCTACCGTCGGCGATCGCCAGGGACGACAGGGTGTACTCGCCGACGTCGCTCTCGGCGAGGCGCTCGAAGCGGTCGGCGGCGGCGATCACCGTCGTGACCCCCGCTTCGTTGGTCGCGTAGATCTTGCCGTCGGCGATCACCGGCGAGGCGCTGTAGTCGCCATCGGCGATTCGTTCGGGCCCCCAGAGCGGCTCGCCGCTCCGGGCGTCGAGAGCGAACATCACTCCGTTGTCGCGCAGAAGATAGAGCCGCTCGCCGTCCGCGACCGGGCTGGGCACGTCAGGGCCCCGGTCGAACGACCAGAGCCGCGCCGGCGCCGTGCCGGCGTCCGATCCCACGTCGAGAGCCAGCAGCGGCTTGACCCGCGACGGCACGAAGAGCATGTCGCCGGCCACGATCGGCGACGCGACCACTCGGTACATCGGGTGCTTGTCGGGATTCAGACCGGCGACGCGCCACAGCTCGCGACCGGTGGCGGGATCGTGCCCGGTGACGTAGTCGGCGCCGCTGATCACGATCTCGGCGCCGGGACCGCGGCGCACGAGCGCGGGAGTCGTGTAGGCGTCGGGCGCCTCGCGCGGGGCGTCGGTCGGGCGCTCGACCCGCCACACCGTCTCTCCCGTCGCGCCGTCGAGCGCGAGGAGGTAGGAGGGGTCATCGGTGTGGAATCCGTGGAGCACCTGCACGATGACCCGGCCGTCGTGCAGCACGGGCGACGAGGAGTAGCCGTGCAGGATGCCGAAGGGACCGTAGTCGCGCTGCAGGTTTCGCGACCAGAGCTCGCGGCCCGCCAGATCGAACGCCTTGAGCATCCCGGTACCGGTCATCGTCCAGACCGAAGCGCCGTCGGTGACCGGCGAGGGCGACGACAGGTTGCCCTTGCGCTTGCTCTCATTACGGTCGTCGAGCGTGCGCCGCCAGAGAACGGCGCCGTCGGCCCGGTCGACCGCCCACAGCGACAGAGTCTCGCCGTCGGCGACGTTCAGAAAGACGCGGTCTTCCCAGACGATCGGAGTCGAGCCGCTGACTCCGGGCAGGGGGAGCTTCCAGGCGACGTGGGTGCTCGAGTCCCACTCGAGCGGCAGCCCGCTCTCCGTGCTCGAGCCGTCCATGCGCGGTCCACGCCAGTGGGGCCAGTTTTCGGCCCCCGCCGCGCTCGCCGCGAGAACAACCGCGACGAGCAGCGTCGACCAGGCGGCGCCGCGGCCGGCGAGCTTCAGGGCAGCTCCGCGAGGAGCGTTTGGGCGCTCGCGGGCACCGTCGCCACCTGGTGCTCGAAGAGGACGTCTCGGGGGTAGAGCGGCTCGCCGTAGTACTTCTCGGTCGACTTCCGCACCGGTCCCATGTGCGCCCCGTCGAGAGCGAGGCCGGCGAACAGACCGCGCGTCTTGGCGTAGGAGTAGATCTCGGCGCGGAAGGAGACGTCGGTGCCGACCGCGGCGGTGCGGCCCTGTGGACCGGCGGCGATGCTGGCGTCGCCGCCGAGCGTGAAGCCGGTCCGGAGCAGCGCCTGGGCACTCCGCTCGGTCATGAAGAAGAGCACGAGATCGGTCGCCGAGCCGCCGATCTGCAGGCCGAGGCTCGCTCCCCACAGCCTGACGAAGATCGGCGGGCTCCACTCGCCGGCCTCGTTGCGGCAGGTGAGCACCCCCGTGCCCGCCCGGCCGCCGACCCAGAAGGCGCCCTTGATTACGTTGGGAATCACCGAGATGCATTCGGCGTCTTCCAGCAGCCGCCGCGGCACCACGTCGTCGGCCTCCTGCAGGAGCTCACGGTAGGCGAGCCGGGCGCTGTCCACCTTGCGCTCCAGCTTGCTCGAGGCGAAGAGCGGTTGGCAGAGAAGGCCGACAGCCGCCAGCGTGAGGATCACTCGTGTGCTTTTCATTGTCGGGGCTCCCGCAGGAAGTTCGAAGATTGGCCGCACCCGAACGGGGCGCGGCGGGTTTCGGAACGCGACGATTATATGCGCACTCGAGCAGGAGACTTCAATGTTAATGGCTATTTAGGGGGAATCGTCCGTCCTGGCCGCGCCGTCGCGGGGCGCCCGAACGCGCCGGCCACGCCCCGGATCGTCCTGTAGACTCCTCCGTCATGCGACGCTGGTGGCCGGCTCTGGCGGCGGTCGCGCTCGGGATCGGAGCTCTTCTCTTCGGGGGCCTGCACGACGCGGGGTCGGCCCAGGCCGCCGAGCCGCGTCCGGTGACTCCGCGCGGGGCGCTCGAGCCCGACGAGCAGGCGACCATCTCTCTCTTTCAGGAGATCTCGCCGTCGGTCGTCTTCATCACCTCGATCGAGGTGCGCCGGGACTTCTTCAGCCTCCGCGCCACGCAGGTGCCCCGGGGCAGCGGCAGCGGCTTCGTCTGGGACGCGAGCGGCCACGTCGTGACCAACTACCACGTCGTCGCCAACGCTTCGGCGTTCCAGGTGACGCTGGCCGACCAGTCGACCTGGGAGGCGCGCCTGGTCGGGATCGCGCCGCGCAAGGATCTCGCCGTTCTGCGGGTCGAGGCGCCCGGCGGCGTGCTGCGGCCGATTCCCATCGGTCGCTCCTCGGATCTGCTGGTCGGCCAGAAGGTCCACGCGATCGGCAATCCGTTCGGTCTCGACCAGACCCTGACCACGGGGGTGATCAGCGCTCTCGGCCGGGAGATCGACTCGATGGCGGGCTACCCGATCCGCCAGGTGATCCAGACCGACGCCGCGATCAACCCGGGCAACTCGGGGGGTCCCCTGCTCGACAGCGCGGGGCGGTTGATCGGCGTCAACACCCAGATCGTCAGTCCCTCCGGCGCCTACGCCGGGATCGGTTTCGCGATTCCGGTCGACACCGTGAATTGGGTCGTGCCGTCGCTGATCGAGAAGGGCCGCCTGGAGCGCCCGACTCTGGGAATCCGCATGCTGGACGCGCGGCGCGTCCGCGGTCTGGAGATCGACGGGGCGCTGCTCGTCGACGTCGCGCCGGGCAGCGGGGCCGACCGCGCCGGACTACGGGGCACCTACCGCGACCGGCGGGGTGGCGTGATCCTGGGCGACATCGTGGTCGAGGTCGAGGGTACGCCGGTACGCTCCTCCGACGATCTGGCGCTGATCCTCGAGCGCTACGAGGTCGGGGGGACGGTCGAAGTCGTGATCTTGCGCGACGGCGCCCGCCGCTCGGTCGAGGTTCGACTCGGTCCCCCGGGGCGCTAACCTCTAGCTGGGGGGCGCCGCCGCCGCGGGCAGCGTACGCTCGTCGACGATGCTCCAGCTACCGTCGTCGTCGCGCTCCAGCGCCAGGCTCTTGCTCACCGTGTCGCTGAACCGGTCGGAGCTGTAGCTCTGGACGAAGGTCACCGTGGCGCGGTTGCCGGTCACGACCGGCACGATGCGGTCGAGGTCGACCTGGATCGAGCTCGGCGCCGAGATCCGCTGCCGGCGACGTGCCTCCCAGCTCTCGCGGCTGTCGCCGTCTGCCGGCGTGAAGGAGGGCGAGTAGAACGACAGGTAGTCGTCGACGCGCTGCTCCGACCAGGCCTGCGCCCAGGCGCGGACCGCTGCCACCGCCTCATCGAGGAGGGCCATCCTCGAGGGCGCAGGCAGCTCGGGGGTCGGGGCGGCCGCGGGCTCCTCCGTCTCGGGCTCCTCCGGCAGGGCGACCGGCGGCAGCTGAGGCTCGGGCTCGAGGATCTGCTGTGGCACACCCTTGAGGCGCATCAACTCGGCTCGCGTCTCCTCGAGGTCGGACTGCAGGTAGAGGACGCGCGCTTCGGCCCGCGCCAGCCGGTTCGCCTGAGCGTCCCGCTCGGCGGTGAGCTCTTCGATCCGGGTGCTCAGATCGCCGGCTTGGACGGTGGCCGCCTCACAGGCGGCGCGCGCGGCGCTCGCCTCGGCCTCGCAGGCGGCCGCGCGCTCTTCGGCGGTGCGCAGCCTCTCGACCAGCTCGTCGCGCTCGGCGGCGGCCAGGGCGAGCCGCTCGAGCTCGGGGCGCATGAGTGCGACCTTGGCCAGCTCGGCCTCGAGGCTTTCGATGCGGGCAGCGGCCGCATCCGGTGCCTGCGCGGGGGGCGCCGGAGTCGCCCG
>JAHEKO010000642.1 GCA_024638355.1 Acidobacteriota bacterium | reverse complement strand
GGGCTTGTGGTGAGCCCGCTCGAGCACGGTGTAGAGCTCGCCGTCGTGCAGCAGCTTGGTTCCCGGTCGGCAGGCGTTGGCGTCGATGGCTCCCATGTCGCGACTACTCCTCTAGCGGTTCGTGCCCCTCGAATCGATTCTATACGCCCGCGGTCAACGACCGACGCCCCACAGCAGCGCGAGGCCCGAGATCACCACCACCACGACCAGCACCCAGCGGACGAACTCGACCCCCCGCTCGACCGCCATCCGCGCCGCCACCCAGGCGCCGCCCATGTTGCCGACCGCCAGCACCAGGCCGAGATCCCAGCGCACCTGACCGTGGAGGAAGAAGACGACCAGGGCGAAGGCCGTGAAGCAGAGGACGATGAACACCTTGACCGCGTTGGCCCGAACCAGGTCGAAGCCCGACCCGAGCACCAGGCCGGCGAGCAGGAAGATGCCGACGCCCGCCTGGATGAAGCCCCCGTAGACGCCGATGGCGAAGAAGGTGAGCACCTGCAGCCAGCTCGGCCGCCCCTGATGGCGATCTTTCCGGCCCTCGAGCCAGCGCTTGGGCCGCAGAAGGATGACCCCGGCCATCACCAGCATCAGCACGCCGATCGTCGCGCGCAGCACCGACTCGTCGATCTCCACCGCGATGCGCGCGCCGGCGATCGCGCCGGCGATCGCCGGCAGCGCCAGCCAGGCCCCGGCCCGCACGTCGAGCACCTTGCGGCGATGGAAGCTGGTCACGCCGACCACGTTCTGCAGCAGGATCGCCACCCGGTTGGTGCCGTTGGCCACCGGCGCCGGGAGGCCGAGGAAGATCAGCAGGGGCAAAGTCAGAAGCGAGCCGCTGCCGGCCAGCGTGTTGATGTAGCCGGCGCCGAAGCCGGCGGCGACGAGCGCGAGATAGTGCAGCCAGGTCATGATCGACGCGGGTTGGAGGAGACGGCCTCGTGCTCGGCGACGACCGGCCGATCGAACGCCCCCCCTCTCGGGATGTCGAGAGCGGAGCGTGGCCGATTCCGACGAGCCGAAGCCGCGCGTGAAAAGATACCGCGTTACCGCCATGCCTGCGCGATTCCTCGAGACCTACAAGACGGTGGCCGTCATCCTGCTGAACTCGGTCTTGCTCGGGGCCGTCGTCCTCGCCGGTCTGGCGCTCCTGGCTCCCGAGCTCGAGCAGCACGTGCGTATCTACTCGTCGGGCTTCGACCTCGACTCCTACGTCCGCATCTCGCGCGAGGAGGCGATCCGGGCCGGCAAGGAGTTCGACCGGATGGGCGAGCGGCGCTCCTACGAGTTCTATCCCTGGACGGTCTTCCGCGAGCGACCCTTCGAGGGCGAGCTGGTGACGGTCTCCCCCGCCGGCACACGCGGCACCGCTCCCCCCGCCGCGGTAGCCGAGTCGAAGCGCGCGCTCGAGATCTGGACGCTCGGCGGCTCGACCATGTTCGGCTGGGGCATGCCCGACAGCCAGACCGTCGCCTCGCATCTGCAGACGGTTCTCCAGGAGCGCCTTCCCGGGCGCCGGGTGCGGGTGACAAACCACGGGCACTCCTACTACTTCAGCTCGATGGAGCTCAACCTCCTGATCGCGCTGCTGCGCGACGGGGAGAAACCCGACCTCGTCGTGTTGCTCGACGGGCTCAACGACGCGGCGGTCCTGACCTGGGGCTTGCCCGTACCGTTCTTCTCCGACTTCGCCTACGGCGCCTGGGAGCGTGAGCGGCAGCTCGCCTACAACGTGGACAACGAGCTCCCCTGGATCACCGTCAACCCCACCTTCCCGCCGCTCCGCCTGCTGCGCGGCCAGCAGGAATCGGGACTCGGACGCGGTTTCAGCCTCACCCGCCAGTCGCGCTACTACCGCGCCAACGACGATCCGGTGACGTTCGCTCTCGAGCATTTCGAGGCCAATCGCCGGTTGCTGGCCGCGGTCGGCGAGACCATGGGGGTCGAGCTGTACCAGTTCCTCCAGCCGATCAAGGACTACCGCACCGATCGCCCGTATGCCGGCGATCAGCCGCTGGTGGCAGCGGTCTACGATGCGCTCCTGGCCGAGCCGCGCGAGGGGCTCCACTCGATCGTCGATGCCCTGGTCGGGCTCGAGCGGAGCCACGTCGACCCCACCCACTACAGCGACGAAGGGTGCTACCGGGTCGCCTCGGCGATGGCCGAAGTCCTTCTCGCCGATCAGAAGATCGAGTAGATCAGCGGGGCGGCCGCGGTGCCGCTCACCACCACCAGCACGCCGAACAGCAGCAGCACGAGGATCACCG
>JAHEKO010000139.1 GCA_024638355.1 Acidobacteriota bacterium | reverse complement strand
GCGTGTCGGGCGAGGCGAAGGTCAGCGCGCCGCCGACGTCGGCGGCGCGAGCGAACGAGCCGGGCGTGGTGCCGGCGGCGGTGCTCGACGGGTTGTGCGCGCCCACCGTCGGCGGGTCGAAGGTGAAGTTCGGTCGCTCTGTTCGAGTCGCGCTCATGATCGAGGCCTCCTGGCTCGACCGAGCGCGATCCCTACGCCGGTCCGAACCGGATCAGGTTCAACGGGTACCTCTCAGCGCCGAGCGAATTCCTCGGCGCGCCCCGTGCGGTGGCGCAAGTATAGGCGATGGGAGTTGCGCCCGAGCGCGGGCTACTCCTGCTCGACCCAGGAGTTGATCCGGACGCTCTCGGCCAGGGAGTCGCTCCAGATGAACGCGTCGTTCCAGATGAACGCGTCGCTGTCCACGGTGCCGTCGTTCCAGGTGAGCCCCTCGCCGGAGATGACTCCATCACTCCAGATGAACGCGTCGCTCCAGATGAACCCATCGCTCCAGATGAAGCCGTCGCTCCAGATGAAGCCGTCGTTCCAGATGAAGCCGTCGTTCCAGATGAAGCCATCGCCTTCGAGACCCATCAGGGCATAGCTGCCGTCGGGCCGGCGCACCGCGCGCCCACCGAAGTGCAGCAGGCCGTCGACATCGGCGGCGACGTCTAGCCCCACGTTCGCGCATCCGGTCGCGGAGCCGTAGACCGCGCTCCACGCGTCGATCAGACCCGCGCCTTGCTGGAAGACGCTGTAGGCGAACGTACCGTCATCCTCGAGCGCCGGCCGGCCCGAGCTCATCAGGCGGCACTTCACCTCGTCCGGAGTCAGCGTCGGATCGCTCTCGAGCATCAGGGCGACCGTGCCGCTGACCACGGCGGCCGCCTGGGAGGTGCCCGACATATAGAAGTAGTTACCGTCTACCCATTCGGGGTGCTGACTGGGCAAGAGGCTGTTGACGTCGACAACGCCGAGCATATGGCCGCCGGGAGCGACGACCTCCGGCTTTACGAACCCTTCCACCGTCGGACCCGCCGAGGAGAAGCTGGCCAAGAAGTCGTCGGTCGGATTCTCCACCGTGACGCCGTCAGACATGGCGCCGACCGTGATGACGTAGGGAACGTTGCCCGGCACGCCGATGGTCATCGGATCCGGGCCGCGGTTGCCCGCCGAAGCGACGACGACGATACCGGCCTCCCAGAGCGCCATCACCGCCTGGTTCAACGGATCGTCCCAGTAGTAGGAGCTCGGCTCGGCACTGAACGACATGTTGACGACGCCGATGTTGTAAACGTCCTTCTTCTGCAGGATCCAGTCGAGCCCCCGAATGACGTTGGCGTACGAGCCGCGACCCTGGTCGTCGAACGCCTTGATGGCCACGAAGCCGGCGTCGGGCGCGATGCCGTTGAAGCGTCCGCCGACCGACTGGCTGTCGAGCGCCACGCTGGCGACGTGCGACCCATGGCCGTGGCCGTCGCCGCCCAGGTGCTGCTGGTCTCGAATCGCGTCGTAACGCACGCCGAGGCGCGAGCGGCCGATCGAGTCTTTGACCAGTGTCTTCCAGGACCATAGCCCGGTATCGACGACCGCGATGCTGACTCCGGAGCCCGTGATGCCCTGGTCATGGATCAAGTCGGCCCCGATCAGAGACGGGAAGTCGCTGTAGGGCGCCACCCCGGGAGCCTCTTCGTTCGCGGCCACGTGCGTGTGGATTCCCCAGACCTCGACGCGGTCGAGCACGACCGACGAGGCGTCTCCAAAGCTGCGGTCGGTGACGAAGCGGATCACGGTATCGGAGCTGGCGTAGTTGGTGACGTCGTAGACGAAGTAGTCGACTTCGGCTTCCTGCTCCCCTTGAAGAGCCCCGACCTCGATCCACGTGTCGCCGCCGTCTCCGGAGACCTGGATCGACAGACGGTCGGTTTCGGCGGTAGAGCTCTCGAGCTGGTAGTCGAGCACCAGGAAGGCATAACTGACGCTCTCCAGGTTGACCCTACGGCCCAGGCCCTTATCGGCACCCGAGATGCGCAATCCCTGTCCGGCGGAGTAGGCCGACACGCGGACGTCGCCGACGCCGCCGCCATTCGACTCGCCGATCTCCTGCCAATCGTTCTTCCAACGACGGGTGCCGTTGTTGTTGCCGAGGGAGATCTCCTCGAAGAGGTCGCTCACGTACCAGACACCCTCGCCCTCGTAGGGATCCAGCAGCTCGGGGCCGGCCTGATACTCGAGCTCCACCTGCTGGGCGGAGAGCGCCGTGCAGTAGACGGCCACCAGGCTGTACCTGCCGACCCAGTCGCGGGAGGTCGACGTGCTCTCGGTGTTGAACTCGTTGCCCAGCGCCAGGCCGTAGTCGGGATTCCAGTTGTCGAAGCTGCCGCCGATCGTCTCGCTGTCGACCAGCTCGCCGTCCAGATAGAGCGAGGCCCTCCCGATGGCGTCGCGGGTGACGAGGAGGTGCTGGAGGGTCGGCTGAACGCTCGACGGCGCGCTGTAGAGCCGCACGTTCGTGCCGTTGCTGCCGTTCGAGGTCGTGCGTAGCCGGAACTGGTAGCGGTCGCCGTCCTGCAGCAGGCTGAAGTTCCGGTTCCGGGGATCGCGCGACAGGCTGACGATCCGCGCCGGCCCGCCCTGGGAGAGCGCGCCGGGAGTCACCCAGGCTTCGACCGACAGCTCGTCGCTAGCGGTGCACGGTTCGTAGAGCTTCGACGACTCCACGCTGTTCGAGACCCGAGTCGCCTGGTCCAGGGTCAGGCCGCCACCGTCCCAGGAGATCCGGTCGGAATCCTCGACGTTGAGGTCGGCCGGGCTGCCGCTGCCGTGATCGCGAACCGCGGCGCCCGTGCCCTGGGTGAAGTCGTAGAGAACGACAGGAGTGCCGCGCGTGATGGGGACGGCCGGACCTGGCTCCACCGGGGGCGCCTCGAAGTCGGGGCCCGCGGCGAAGTTGGCGGCCACCTGCGCGGCTGTATGCGCCTGGCAGTAGACCGCCACCAAGCGATAGGTGCCGACGAAGTCGCGAGCCGTGGTAGTGCTCGCGGTGCTGAACTCGTTCCCCAGAGCCAGGTCGTAGCTCGGGTTCCAGTTGGAGAGGGAGCCGCCGATGACGGCCGAGTCGACCAGGGCGCCGTCGAGGTAGAGCTCGGCCTCTCCCGAGGCCCGCCGGGTGGCGACCACGTGCTGGAGCGACCCGGTGATGGCGCCGCCGGCGCTGTAGAGCCGCACGTTCGTGCCGTTGCTGCCGTTGGTGGTCGTGCGCAGCCGGAACTGATAGCGATCGCCGTCCTGGGTCAGGCTGAAGTTGCGATTGCCGGAGTCGAGCGACAGCGTGACAATGCGTGCGGGACCGCCCTGCCAGATCGCTCCGGGCTCGATCCACGCCTCCACGGTCAGCTCGTCGCTCGCGGTGCAGGCTTGGAAGATCTGATTCGAGTCGGTCGCGTTCGACAGTCGAGTGGCACTCGTCAGAGCCAGGTCGCCCAGGCTCCAGGCGGCGCGGCTCGGGTCCTCGACGACGAGGTCGAGCGGCGCGCTCGAGGTGCCAGCCACGTCTCGGACGATCGTGTCGGAGCCCGACGTCGCGAAGTCGTATAGCGCTACCAGACCGGTGTGGTCGCGGACACCGGCGGAGTCGGTGTCGACCTGACGGTCTTCGTAGACGCTCTCGACGTCCTCGTGCTCCTCCAGCGTCTCGCGCTGATCCTCGGTGAGCCGCGCCCCCACGGCGTCGATGATGGCGAGCACATGGGTCACCTCGCCGCCGACGCTCTCGACGGCGGCCGCCGCCTTGCCGGCCGTCTCCGCCCTGACGATGAAGCTCTTCCCGGGATCCGTGTCGGCTCGGACAGCCGCCCCGAGGAGAAGCGACATGAGGGCCACGAGGACTAGTGAGAGAAAGCGGTGCCCACCCATGGTTCCAACAGGTCATGGCGCAACTCCAGTGCCATCGACCGATGGCCATAAGGCGTAGTGCGCAAAGCCACAAAAGGCCCATTCGCAGGCCCCGATCGGCATCGCGAGGACTCACGCTACCGGCGCCGGGGGTGCCGCCGACCGCGGTGGGGGCGCCGCTTCTTCGGTGAACGAAAAGAAATGGCGACTCGGCCCCGAGCCTAGAACAGGGGAGGAGGCTCCACCTCGTAGTGCCGCGCCCAGGCCTCGATCAGGCGGCGAAAGGCGACCTGGCCGTCGTCGTGATTCGCGGCCAGGAAGAGGCCGTTTCCGCTCCGCGGCGCGACGAAGTAGAACGCCCGCAAGCCCGGGTTGCCGCCGGCGTGGAAGGCGTAGAGCTGGCCATCGCGGGACGTCCAGGTGGCGTGTCCGAGCGCGTAGGAGGTGCCCGCGGCCTCCACTCCGCCGACGTACCAGCGGACCTGGGGCTCGAGGAGAGCGCGGAAGGACTCTCTCGGCAGGAGCGCTTCGTGCGCGGCGGTGCTCTCAGCGTAGAGCGTGAGCCACCGGGCCATGTCCTCGGCTGTCGAGTAGAGGCCTCCGGCCGCCCCCGGGAGGTGGTAGAGCTCCCGGATCCTGCCGTCGGACCGATAGTAGGTAGCCGCCGCGGCGCGAATCGCCGGATTCAGGCGAAAGGAGCTCGCGGCCATGCCGGCGCGCTCCAGGACCTCGCGCGCCATGAAGCCGGCGAAGCTGCCGCCGGTCTTCTGCTCCACAAGGAGCTGCAGCAGCAGGTAGCCGCCCCCCGAGTACGAGAAGCCGAGTCCGGGCGGCTGAAACAGCTTCAGGCGGGGCACGCCTCCCGCCCGGCCCTCGAGAATCGTCTGGAGGGGAGGCAGGGAGCGAGCGGCCTCGAAGACCGGAGCCGAGGGGGTCGAAAGACCGGCCGAATGGCTCAACACCCGCCGCACGGTGACCCCGGCGCGATCGAGCTTGCGGGGGCCGGTCAACCGAAACGACTCGATGAGCGGCGGTACCGGGGCATCGAGAGACAGCTCCTCGTCCCGGCAGAAGCGCACGAGGCCCCAGGCCGAGATCGACTTCGAAATGGAGGCCACGTTGAGCGGAGTCGCGGCGGTCATCCGCCGCCCGCTTTCGACATCGGCCCAGCCGAACCCCTCCGCGTGCAGGACCGCGCCGCTCTCGACCACCGCGACGACGAGGCCCGGCACGGTGCCTCGCTCGATCTGCTCGGCGGCCGCCGCCCGAAGGGTCGTGACCAGCGGATGCTCGGTCGACTCGGCGAATACCGGCGCGAGCAGCGCACCCAGGCTCAGGCCCAGGAGGATCAGCCCGCGGACCGTGGTCGGAGCGGCGCTCACCGGTCGATATAGCCAGCGCGGAATCGCACCTTGGCCCCGGGCTGATCGACGACCACCTTGACCGGTCGCCAGGCGCCGTCGGAGCGCGGTCGGGTCGGGTAGTAGCCGAGCACATACTGACCGCGCAGCTCCGCCATGATCTCCTCGAAAGCGGGCCGGATCTGGCCGATCTCGTCCAGGCTGCGCACCTCCCCGCCGCTCTCCTTCACCGCGCGCTCCAGGCCTTGCCACTCGGCGCGATTGCCACGGAAATCGCGCCAGGCCGACGAGAACTCCTGCATCTTCTCCTGCAGACGAATCCAGTAGATCAGCGCGTCGCTGCGGCGCACCTTCCAGAGCACGTCGCGCATGCGCAGCACACTCAGCACGTCGGCGCCGTCCGAGAGGAGAACGACGACGCGGCGCCCCTGGGTGCGGTCGAGAAGCCGCAGGCTGGCGTAGAGGTGGTCGTTGAGCGCGGTGCCGCCGCCGGCGAAGACGCCGTCCAGGCCCCGGGCCAGAATCGCCGCCTCGCCGGAGAAGGGAGTCACGGCGAGCGCCCGGTCGGCGAACAGCATCACCAGCGCCTCGTCGAGGCGGCCCATGGTGGCGAGAAAGGCGTGCGAGCCGGCCAGCGCCGCTTCGAGATAGCGGCCCTTCATGCTCTCGCTGGCGTCGAGCAGCACGACGGCGGTGATCGGAACGTCGCCGCGCTCGAAGGTGACCAGCGTCTGCCGCTCACCGCCGTCGAAGACGGTGAAGCTCTCGCGGCCCAGATCGAGCACCGGGCGGTTGCCACGATCGACGGTCACGAAGAGCTGCTTCAGCGCCACTTCCATCTCGGCCTCGATCTCGACCCGGCGGGTCATCGCCGCCGCCTTGCCGAATCCGCCCCAGCGACCGAACGCCTCGACCCGGAACTCGCGGTCGATGTTCGCCTCCCCCACCGCCACCTCGAGGTGAAACGGCCCCTGCGTGAGGCTGCCGACGAGCTCCTCGCCCAGGTAGAAGTCGACCTTGCGAATCGGCTCCTCGGTCATCACCAGGGCCTTCACCTCGACGCGCTCGAACACCGACTGGAAGGGCGTCGGCTGCTCGATCGCGACCAGGATCGGCTCCGGATCGCGGAGCACGACGAGGACCGTTCCGCGCGGGCCGACCTGCGCCTTGAGCCCGTGCGGTGCGAGTAGCTGATCGAGCCGGCGATGGAGCGACGAAGCCGTCGGCTCCTTGCGCACCCGCATCTCCGGGCGCACGAGATCGCTGCTGTAGATCACCGGCAGGCCGCGCGCCTGGAGGTCGCCGAGCGCCTCGGCGAGCGGGACACCGAGGTAGCGGGCGGGCGACTCTTCCTGGCAGCGCGCGGGAGCCGTCACCGCCAGGGCGAGGAGGACGAGCGCGCCGGCGAATCGGTCGAGCGTCATCCGCCTCCCGCCGAGGCCAGCGCCGGCTCCTCCGAAAGCGCCTCGGCGAGGAGCGGAAGCTGCGCGGCGCACTCGCCGCGGAGCGACGCGCGAAGCTGCTGGAGGGCCTGTCTGGGCATCTGGCTGTAGCGATAGCGGGGCGAGTCGGCTTCCGCCCGGCCCGCCTCGCGGAGAGCCGAAGTGAGCTCGGCCTTGCCGCTGGGACGCCGCGCCCGGTCGCTCAGATAGGTCAGCAGAATCGGTAGAGTCGGATCTCCGCGCAGGGCGCGAGTCGCGGCGTCGATCACCTCGACCGCCCGATCGAACTCCTCACGGTCGATGAGGAGCCGGGCGAGCTCCTGGTAGGCCAGCGAGAAGACCCACCGCGGCTCCTTGATCTTTTCGTCGATCAACGCCGAGAGCACGCGTTCGGCCTCTTCCGGATCGCCGACCCGGATCAGCTGTACCGCGAGCCGCAGGCGGCCCTCGGCGTCGCCGGGAGCGATCTTCACCATGTTTCTCAGCAGCGGCAGCGCACGTTCGTACTCCCCCTGACGCTCGAGAACCGCGGCCAGCCCGAGAAGGGCGGCGCCGTTCGACGGATCGAGCTCTACGGCCCGCCGGTAGAGGGCCGCCGCGCGCGAATGGACGAAGGCCGCGTGCAGATGGCCGGCCATGCTGGTCATGACCTCGCTCGCCACGCGGTCGCCGCGGCTGCCGGGCACTCGCTCGGAATAGAGCTCGGCCAGCTCCATCGTCAATGCGCGCGAATGGCCGGCGAGCAGGTAGGCGCCGCGCTCGAGATAGGCCAGGTAGGCCTGCTCGTGGAGCTGGCTCACCGGCACCAGCAGCTCCGGGCTGGAGCCGAGGAGATCTCGGATGACCGACAGCTTCGCCTTCCAGAGCGGATCGAGATCCGACTCGGCCTCGGCGGCGACGCTCGACTCGAGCTCGACCAGCCGGCGAAGCGCGCCCTCGGCCTGGCCACGGGCAAAGCGATCCAGCGCGCCGCGATACTCGAGCTTGAAGGCCCGCTTGTCGAATCGGCGACGGCGGGCCTCGGCGCCGTCTTCAGGGATCAACAGCGCCAGGGGCAAGCCGACTGCGAGAGCGATACGGAGCGCGCGCATATCCCGGCAGGCCGGGATCGCCGGGCGGAACAGACTACGAATCCTCGGCCTGGATGACCAGGATACCGCCGTCCAACCGGTGCACCAATCCGCAGGTGGGAAGCACCGCTTCGAGCGCCTGTGCCGGCCGCATTCCGTCGATCGAGCCGTGGAGCACCACGCCCGAAGCTCTCGCGGCGGCTTCGGTGCTGACGAAACGCGGCCTCCAGCCGGTTTCGCGATTCACCCAGTCGAGGAAGAGGTCGAGCGTTCTGCCCTCGAGCTCGAAGCTCGGCGCGACTGCCAGGATCCATTCCCAATCGGGGCCGAACACCGGCACGCTGCGGCGACTGAGCGCGCCGCCGGCGTCGATGGTCAGCTCGATGCCCGGCCCGGCATCGTGCCGGCGGCCGTCACGGTCGAGGTGTACGGCGCCCTCGCGCACGCGGACCCGCATCTCCCTTTCGCCGAGGCGCACTTCGAAAAGCGTCCCCACGTCATAGACGGCGCCGAGCGGGGTGCGGATCTCGATCGGCTCGGCCCCGGCGGATCCGCTCGAGTCGAAGTAGATCGCGCCGCTGTCGAGCGCCACGGCCACGTCGGTCAGACCGCGGAGTCGAGTCGAGTGATCGAGCCGTAGCGACGAGCCCGAGGCCATCCGCACCGCGGCGCGGCCGCGCGGACCGGTATCGAGGATGCCGCCCGCACCGATCACGTCCCCGGGCTGGAGCAGCCGCCCTTCGCCGCTGCGCCCCGGGCGCCCGTCGGTGAAAAGCCGCACCGGTCCCGACACCGCCACGACCTCCGCTACCGGGCCGTCGAACGACGGCAGCGGTTCGGACTGCGGCCGATAGAAGAGGCCGATCATCCCTGCCACCGCCAGGCCGGCCGCCAGGCCGAGGCTACCGCCGGCCAGCCAGCGCCGCCGCCGCCGCGCGCGCACCGCACCGCGCCAGTGGGCACGCACGGAGCCCCGTACGCGCTCCGCACGCTCCTGCGGTACGGCGGGACGCGGGCCCGCGAGAC
>JAHEKO010000641.1 GCA_024638355.1 Acidobacteriota bacterium | reverse complement strand
ACGTGGGGGCCCGCCATGCTGGTGCCGTTGAAGTGCTCGTACTTGTCGCCGCGGACGCTCGAGCGGATCCGCGTGCCCGGAGCCACCACGTCCGGCTTCATGCGGCCGCTGCCGTCGACGGTGACCGGACCGCGGCTCGAGAAGCCCGCGATCTTGTCGTCGAGGTTGGCGGCGCCGACGGTGAAGGACGCGTCGTAGATGGCGGCGGGGTGATCGATCGTCTCGCAGTCTCCGCCCTCGTTGCCCGCCGAGACCACGACCAGGATGCCCGCCTTGCGAGTGTTCTCGACCACCTTGCGCAACACGTTCGGGTCGTCGCAGCCCTCGAACGGGGGGCACGACCAGGAGTTGTTGATGACGTCGGGCGCCTTGCTCGGATCCGGGTTCTTGCCCTCGAGGTCGGTGGGCGCGATGAACCACTCGAAGCACTCGGCGTAGCTGGCCGGAGTCCCGACCCCGCCGTTCATGTTGCGGCAGCCGATCCAGGTCGCTCCCGGAGCCATCCCGATGCGGTTGCCGTCGCCGTCGTCACCGACCATCGTTCCCATCGTGTGGGTGCCGTGATCGTCGTCGTCGCACGGCGCGGTGCTATCCCCACCGCAGAAGCCGCCAGGAGTGTGTATCGCGTCGTGCCAGTTGTAGTTGTGATCGACCTTGCCGCCCGCGGCGCCCCGGTAGCTGGAGCGGAGCGCGGGGTGGTCCCACTCGTAGCCGGTGTCGGCGCCGCCGATGACCACACCCTGACCGCTGAAACCCCTCTTCCAGAAGACCTCCGGCGCGAGCGTATGATCGAGACTCGGCTCGACCGCGAGGCTCGAGGAGCGCGCGATCGGGCCGCTCCGCTCCGGCCGATCGAGCTCGACCTCGGGATTGCCGTGGATACGGCGGACCTCGCTGCGGCTCGCCAGCTCCTCCACCAGCCGGCCGCCACCGCGCACCCAGATCATGTTGGCGACCCAGAAGGAGCGATACTCGGCGCCACTCTCCGCCAGGCGCCCGAGCAGCCGCCCCTGGCTCCGCTCGGCCGCGAGCTTCAGCCGCTCGAAGACGTAGCGTCCCTTGGCCTCCTTGGTCGGGAGCCGATCGGCGCCGCCGAGGTCGGGCTGCTCGTCGAGATAGACCAGAAACTCGATCGGCACGTCGCTGTCGACTCGCTCCAGGACCCACGAATCGACCTTGGCGCGCCAGTCCGCCTGCGCCGCTCCGGCGAGCAGCACGAACGCGATAGTGAGAATCGGGCGGGTAGCCGTCGGTGGCCGGCGCATGGCGCCTACGATACCAGCGTCCCGCCTACTCGATCGACAACTCGCGGACGATCCGCCAGCCCGCCGGCTCACGCACCAGCTCGAGCCGCTTGCGCGTTCGATCCGAGTAGGTATCCGAAGCGTAGGCCTGGAAGAAGGTAGCGGTGGCCACGCCCTCGCCCTCGAGCGAGATCTCGAGGTCGTCGAGCTCGACGCGAATGAACCGAGGCGTCGTCAGCCTTTCGCGACGCTGTTCGCGCCACGCCCTTCCCGAGAGCCCGCTCTCCGAGGCGAAGTCCGCTCCGTACCGGCCGACGTAGCGATCGACATCCTGGTCCGACCAGGCCGACGCCCAGTCGAGCACAACCTCGCGCACCTCCTCGCGAGCGGCCGCGATGACCGGGCCTTCCTCGGCCGGGGTGACGACCGGTGCCCGAGGCGAGGCCTCGACCGGCGTGACGATCGGTGCCGGTGGCGAGGCTTCGGCCGGGGGAGGCGGCGCCGGCGTCTCCGAGTCGACGACCGATGCGGGCGCCGCCGGTCCGGCGACCTCCCGGAGCTTCACGTCGCCGCCGAGCGGCTCGAACAGGTAGAGCGCGAGGCCGGCGGCGAGACCGGCGGCCCAGATCAGCCCCTGTCCGAGGATCTGCCTCATGCGGATCTTGCGCTTTGGCGCCGGAGGCTCGGGTGGCGGCTCCTCCCTGGTCTTGAGCGCCGCGGCCTCGAACAGCCGCGCCATCCGACGCCGGCTGGTCTCGGACTCCGCCAGCGAGCTCTCCAGCTCGCTCAATCTAGTTTGCGCCAGCTCACTATCGGTTTCGGCCTTGGTGACCGCCTTGCGCAGCCGAACGACCTCGCCCTTGGCCTTGCGCACGCTTCGTTCGAGAATCGCGCGCATCTCCTCGAGATCCTCCAGGCGGCGCTCCGTGTCCTCGGCCGAGGCCTCGCAGCGCTCGGCCACGTGGGTCGCCCGGCGCACCTGGAACTCGGGGCTACCCACCAGCTCGGAGGCGGGCCAGCTCAGCTCCG
>JAHEKO010000640.1 GCA_024638355.1 Acidobacteriota bacterium | reverse complement strand
GCCGCGCCGAGCGCCTGGGCGAGGAGCTCGAGCGCGCGGAGTCGGCCCACGCCGAGCTCGAGACCTCGTTCGACGCCGCCCAGCGCCGCGTCGACGAGGCGCGGGAGGCGCGGGAATCGGCACGGACCTCCGGCGCCGGCCGCCGCGGGCGCCTGGAGCTGATCGAGTCGCGGCTGGACTCGCGCCGGCAGGAGCTGGCCCGCCTCGAGGCACGCGTGGCCGATGCCGGGCGCGAGACCTCGGAGTGGCGGCAGGAGGCCGAGCGGCTCGCCCGGCGGCAAGCCGAGATCGGCGACTCGATGACCGGCGCCGAGAGCGAGCTCCAGAAGGCGCTAGAGACGCGTCAGACCCTGCTCGAGGCGATCGTCGGCGAGCAGCAGGCGGTCGACGAGAAGCGCGCGGCGCTCAAGAGCCTGGAGGAGCGGCTCGAGGCCGCCCGCTCGGCGCGTGACGATCTCCGCGACCGCATCTCGGAGCTGCGCGTCGCTCAGGCCACGATCGACCAGGACGTCGGCCACCTGGCCGAGTCGTTCCAGCAGGAGTTCGAGGAGCCGCTGCCCGAGAGCCCCGGGCCGCTCGAGCGGCCGCTGGCGGAGGTCGAGACCGATCTCGAGCGCTGCCGCGCCACCCTCGAGCGGATCGGCCCGGTCAACCTGCTCGCCGCCCAGGAGTACGACGAGCAGGCCGAGCGCCACGAGTTCCTGACCACGCAGCGCAAGGACGTCGCCGACTCGGTGGCCAGCCTGCAGAAGACCATCCGCGAGATCAACGAGACCTCGAGCGAACGCTTCCTCAAGGCCTTCATCGAGGTCAACGAGTACTTCGGCAAGACCTTCACCGAGCTCTTCCGCGGCGGCGGCGCCGAGATGCGCCTGATGGACGAGGACGACCCGCTCGAGAGCGGCATCGAGATCGTGGCGCGGCCGCCGGGCAAGCGGCTGCAGAACATCATGCTCATGTCCGGCGGCGAGAAGGCGCTCACCGCCATCGCCCTGCTCTTCGCGCTCTTCCACACCAAGCCCTCGCCCTTCTGCATCCTCGACGAGGTCGACGCCCCGCTCGACGACCTCAACACCCAGCGCTTCGTCGAGCTGCTCAAGCGGCGCTCGCTCCACACGCAGTTCATCGTGGTGACCCACAACAAGATCACCATGGAAGCCGCCTCGACCCTCTACGGCGTCACCATGCAGGAGCGCGGCGTGTCGAACCTGGTCTCGGTCGAGCTCGACGACCTGGCGCAGGACGAAGAGCAAGCGGCTACTGCATGAAAGGGGAGCGCTCTCCCCTTTCTCCGATCACCGGAAGCATCTAGCGGAGAGCCTCGCGCAAGGCGGCCGCTGCACCCCCGCCCGCCCCCAAAGTCCACAGAGTTCCGCCGGAATCGAACGGCGGGGTTGTAAGGGGAGGGCCCTCCCCTTACTCAGATGACCCCGAAACCAGCTTCAAGAAGAACGCATACGTCATCGCCGTCAGCTTGTGGCGGCGATACCGCCCCGACGCGCCGCCGTGCCCCGCGTCCATGTTGGTGTGGAGCAGCAGCAGGTTGTCGTCGGTCTTGAGAGCCCTGAGCTTGGCCACGTACTTGGCCGGCTCCCAGTACTGGACCTGGGAATCGGCCAGCCCCGTCGTCGCCAGGATGTTCGGATAGTCCTTGGCCTCGAGCTGGTCGTAGGGCGAGTACGACAGCATGTACTCGTAGTAGTCCTTCTCGTTGGGGTTGCCCCACTCGTCGTACTCGCTGGTGGTGAGCGGAATCGAGTCGTCGAGCATGGTGGTCACCACGTCGACGAACGGGACGTGGGTCGCGATGCCGCGGAAGAGCTCGGGCGCCATGTTGGTCACCGCGCCCATCAGCAGGCCACCGGCGCTGCCGCCCTCGGCGAACAGGCGGTCGGCGCTGGTGTACTTCTGATCGATCAGGTAGCGAGCCGAGTCGACGAAGTCGGTGAAGGTGTTCTTCTTCTTGAAGAGCTTGCCCTCCTCGTACCACTCCCGTCCGTTGATCTGGCTGCCGCGGATGTGGGCGATGGCGAAGGCGAAGCCGCGATCGAGCAGGCTCAGCCGGTAGGAGCGAAAGCCCGGATCGACGGTCGCGCCGTACGAGCCGTAGCCGTACAGCAGGAGCGGACCGCTACCGTCCTTCTCGAAGCCGTTGCGGTAGACCAGCGAGATCGGGATCGGCGTGCCGTCGGCGGCGGGCGCCATGAGCCGCTCGGTGGTGTAGTTGCTCTTGTCGAAATCGCCGAGCACCTCCTCTTCCTTGAGGAGCGTCTT
>JAHEKO010000639.1 GCA_024638355.1 Acidobacteriota bacterium | reverse complement strand
GCGACCGCTTCGTGGCCAACTACGTGGTCGAGATTCTGCCGCGCCCGGAGCGCGAGGCGCTGATCGCCGAGGCGTACCGCCTGCTCGAGCCGGGCGGGCGCATGATGCTGGTCGCGATCACTCCCGGCTGCACGATTTTCTCGCGCGCGGTGATGGGGGTCTGGAACGCGATTCACAGCCTGCGGCCGCGGGCGGTAGGCGGCTGCCGGGCGATCGTTCTGCGCGATCTTGTCGACACGGCCCGCTGGCGGATCGAGCATCACGAGGTCGTGAGTCGTTGGGGGATCGCCTCCGAGGTTCTCGTCGCCCGGCGGAGGGGCGCGGGATGAGCGAGCGTAGCCTCGCCCTCGCTCTCCTCGACGGGCGGTTCGCCGTCGCGCGCCTCGAACCCGGAGCGCCGACTCCGGAGTGGGCGAGCGCCGGCGCATTCACCTCGGTGACCCGAACGAGCGACGAGCTGTCGATCGTCTGCGCGGCCGGGAGCGTGCCGGACGAGGTGAAGGCCGAGCGCGACTGGCGCTGCCTGGCGGTCGCCGGCCCGCTCGACTTCTCCGAGGTCGGGATTCTGGCCGAGCTCACCGCCGCCCTGGCCGAGGCCGGCATCAGCCTCTTCGCCCTCTCGACCTACGACACCGACTATCTCCTGGTGAGGGCCGCAGACCTCGAGGGCGCGCTCGCCGCGCTGCGTGCCCGGGGTCACGCGGTCGACGGGTGACGCCCGGGTCGCGTGATATAACGCCGCGCATGGAGAAAGCCACTTTCGCAGCCGGCTGCTTCTGGGGTGTGGAGGCGGCCTATCGGCAGATCGAGGGCGTGAGCGCGACCCGGGTGGGCTACATCGGCGGCTCGCTCGAGAGTCCGGGTTATAAGGATGTCTGCTCCGACACCACCGGCCATGCCGAGGCGGTCGAGGTCGAGTTCGACCCCGAGAAGGTGAGCTACGAGGACCTGCTCGAGGTCTTCTGGAGCAACCACGATCCGACGACCGTCAACCGCCAGGGGCCCGATGTGGGGAGCCAGTATCGCTCCGGCATCTTCTTCCACACGCCGGAGCAGGAGACCGTCGCGCGCGGTTCGCTCGAAAAGCACCAGGCCGCGGGTCGCTTCAGGGGGCCGATCGTGACCGAGATCACCCCGGCCGCGACCTTCTGGGAGGCCGAGGACTACCATCAGCAGTACCTGGAAAAACGCGGCCTGGCGACCTGCAAGATCTAGCGAAGCTCCGCTAGCATCAGGCTGGTGTTTGACGAGATCCAAGCCGCGCACGAGCGCCTGCGCGGCGTCGCCAACCTGACGCCGATCCACACGTCGCGCACCCTCGACGGCTGCCTCGGCGCCCGGATCTTCCTCAAGTGCGAGAGCTTTCAGCGGGTCGGGGCCTTCAAGTTCCGCGGCGCCTACAACGCCATCTCGCAGCTCGACGACGAGCAGCGGGCAGCGGGGGTACTGACCTTCTCGTCGGGGAACCACGCCCAGGCGATCGCGCTGGCCGGCAAGCTCCTGGGCGTCGAGACGACGGTGGTCATGCCGCGCGACGCACCTCGGGTCAAGCGTCTCGCCACCGAGGAGTACGGTGCCCGGGTGGTCGAGTACGACGCCGACGAGTCGCGGCGCGAAGAGCTCGCCCAGCGGCTGCAGGAGGAGGGCGGCCAGACGCTGATCCCGCCGTACGATCATCCGCACGTGATCGCCGGGCAGGGGACGGTGGTGATGGAGCTGCTCGACCAGGTGGAGGAGCTCGACCTGATCCTCGCTCCGGTCGGCGGCGGTGGCCTGATCGGCGGCTCGTCGACGGCCGCGAAGCACGTTCGGCCCGAGTGCCGGGTGGTGGGCATCGAGCCCGAGCTGGCGGACGACGCCACCCGGTCGTTTCACACCGGCGTCCTGCACACGATCCACAATCCGCCGACCATCGCCGACGGCACCCGCACTCCGTCGCTCGGCAAGCTCAACTTCGAGCTCGTCCGCCGCTACGTCGACGACATGCGGACGGTGACCGAGGGGGCGATCATCGAGGCGGTCCGCTTCCTCTACTACCGCATGAAGCTGGTAGTCGAGCCGTCGGGGGCGCTTGGCGTCGCGGCCCTGTTGAGCGGCGCGATCGAACCGGCGCCGCGCACGGCGGTGATCGTGAGCGGCGGCAACGTCGACTCCGCAACGCTCGCCGAGCTACTCGCCCGATGAAGGAGCTGGTTCTTCTCTTCGTCCGCCTCGGCTTCACCGCTTTCGGTGGGCCGGCCGCTCACATCGCGATGATGGAGGACGAGGTGGTCACGCG
>JAHEKO010000138.1 GCA_024638355.1 Acidobacteriota bacterium | reverse complement strand
GAGTAGCCCCAGACGCCGGCGTTGATCACCTCGGCGGACACGCCGCCCGCGTTCAGCAGCCGCTCCAGGTCGGCCGGCCAGTTCGCACCGTCGATGTCGGCCCAACCCAGGGTATTGGAGTCGCCGACCGCGGCGATGCGCACGCGCTCCGAGCGCGGCCCGACCTCGGGTCCGCGAAATCCGAGCGCGTTGAAGACGCCGTGGCCCGCCTTCGGCCGCCAGATGAGCTCCGGATCGTAGATGAAATTCTCGTCGGTGAAGAGGTGGAAGAGGCGAGCGTCGGCGTTGCCGGCGGCGACGATCTGCAGCGGCCGGTAGCGGTAGCCGCCGACACGCAGCGCCACTTCCGCCAAGGCCAGGGAGATTCCCAGCGAAGCGACCACCAGCGCGACTCTGACGGCGAGACGCTTCATCCGCCGACCGATCGCTCCAGCGCAGGCAGCAGGAAGCCTCGGCCCGAGAAGCGGGCCCAGTCGCCGGCGTCGACACCGGCGAACGAGCCGTTCGGCCGGGCGCCCGCGGCGATCAGGATCGCGACCAAATGGCGACGTCCGGTCTGCACCGCGCGCACGAGAGCCGTGCCGCCGGCGAAGCTGCTCTGATTCGGATCGGCCCCGGCGGCCAGCAGCTTTTCCGCGACGCGCAGATGTCCGTACCAGGAGGCCCACATCAGCGGCGTCCAGCCGCTGTCGCTCACGGATTGTGGGTCGGCGCCGGCCTCCAGGAGCTTGCCGACCAGCCGGGTGCGACCGTCCCTCGCCGCCAGCATGAGCGGCGTCCAGCCGTCGCGATCGCGAGCGTCGACCTCGGCGCTCGCGGCGAGCAGGCGGCGGACCACCTTGAGGCGATCGGACTTGACCGCGAACATGAGGGCGGTGCGGCCGGCCAGCGTCCGCGCGTTGACGTCCGCACCGGCATCCAGGAGGGCCGAAAGGAGCCGATAGGAGCGTCGCTGCCCACTCGGGGCGGCAGCCATCGAAATCAGGAGCGTGGCCCCCGTGGGGTCGGCGGTGTCGAGATCCGCGCCGCCCGCGCGCAAGAGCTCCACCACCTCGGCGTTCTCCGACCTCAAGGCCGCGAGCAGCGCGCGCGCCCCTGGCCTGCCGGCGGCGACGACCCCCCGCTCGAACAGCCAGCTCAGGCTCTGGGAGTCTCCCCGCCGCGCGGCGTCGACGAGCGCGAGCGAGGCGTCGGCGCCGGCTTCGAGCCACTCAGCGGCCGTATCCAGATCGCCGTCGGCCAGCGCGGTCAGCAGCTTCAGTCGGGGGTCTTGGCTGGTCTCGGGCGCCTCGCGCGCCGAGCCGATCGCGCCGAAGGACACCGCCATGACCGCCAGGGCGATCGAGCCGATGATGCCCATGAGACCCCTCCTCGTCATCCTCGGATTCTACGGTCGCCGGAGCGCGATTCCTAGTGCCGCCCATCCTGTGGGAGCCGCCCGGCCCTACTCTCGGAAGCTCACTCGTGGTAGGTTCATTTGAAATGTTCTTGGGTGCAGCGGGGACTCTCCTCCGGGGAGTGCGATGCCGGTAAGTCTCGAGCTGGAGCGCAGCCTCGATGCGCTGGGGCCCATGTTCGAGTTCCTCGACGCCGAGCTCGAGAGGCACGAGGTCGATGCGCGGACGACCTTCGGAATGAAGCTCGCCGCCGAGGAGCTCTTCACCAACCTGGTGCGGCACAACATCGGCAAAGGCGACACCATCTCTCTCAACCTCGACTTCTCCGCCGAGCGCCTCCACTTCGAGCTGGTCGACCGCGATGTGGACCCCTTCGACGCCGAGTCGATCCCCGAGTACGACAAGAACCTGCCGATGGCCGAGCGCAAGCCCGGAGGCGTCGGCGTCTATCTGGTCCGGTCGATCGTCGATCAGGTGACCTACGGCTACAAGGACCGCAAGATGACGGTCTCGGTGACCAAATACCGCTAGAGAAGCCTCGAATGTTCAAGATCGAAACGACGCAGGAAGGCGAGATCCGGTTGCTCGGGCGCCTCGACGCCGCGGCGGCCCACCAGCTGGAGAGCGCTCTACAACAGATCCACTCGTCCGCGGTGATCGACTTCGACAAGCTCGACTACATCTCGAGCAGCGGACTGGGCGAGCTGTTCGCTGCGCAGAAGCGCCTTCAGGATCAGACCCCGCCGCAAGCGCTCGCGCTGAAGAACCTCAACGCCCACATCCGTGAGGTGTTCGCCATCGCCGGATTCGACGCGTTTTTCGACATCGAGTGAAAAGTCACCAACTTTCCGCCGGGCGGCCGGTATTGATGACGGACAAGGGAGACGACCAACTGGTGCTCGAAGCCCTCGCAGACCGACCGACCGCCTTCGACGAGCTGATGCTCCGCTACGAGCGGCGGGTCTACAGCTTGGCGCTACGGCTCACCGGCAACACGCAAGATGCGATGGACGCCACTCAGACGACCTTCCTCAAGGCCCTCGAGAAGCTCGAGCAGTTCGACATCAAGCGGCCCTTCCGCAGTTGGATCGCTCGCATCGGGGTCAACGAAGCCCTCAACATCCTCAACCGCCGCGAGCGCTTCGCCGACGAGGGCACCGAGCCGCCGTCTCGAGCTCCCGGGCCCGAGCAGCGCTGCGCGGCCTCCGAGGCCGGCCAGGAGATCTCGGCGGCTCTCATGGACCTGACGCCCGACTACCGCGCGGTGATCGTCCTCCGGCACCTGCACGAGCTCTCCTACGACGAGATGAGCGAGGTCCTCGGGGTTCCGAGCAAGACCGTCAAGTCACGACTTTTCACCGCCCGCCGCGAGCTGCGCCGGCGACTCGCCGAGACCGACTTCAAGCGATGAACGAAGAGCGCCTCGAAGAGCTCATCTGGCTGGAGATCGACGGCGAGATCTCGGCCGGGGAACGGCTCATCCTGTCCCGGGCGCGGCGCGACGACCCGAGCGCCGAGGACCAGATCGAAGAGCTGGAAGCCCTCTCCGCGAAGCTCGCGGGCGCGGCCGAAAGCGAGCCGCCGCCCGAGCTTTTCGCCCGCTTGCAGGCGGCCGTCGCCGAGAAGCGGAGCGGGGCCACCAACTTTTCCGAGTTTCAGCAGTATTCCCGACAAAGGACCCAAAGTCCCGACCGCCGGGCACAAAAGGAGGCAGACGCCATGTCACGGAATCAACTCGTCAAACGCTTCGGAATCGCCGCCGTCATCGTTCTGGGGGTGTTCGCGATCTGGAGGTACACCGGCGATACCGGACCCGCCGAGGAGGCCGCGATGGGCGGCACGGTCGGCACCGCGGAGCGCTACGAGGCCGACCAGATGACGAAGGGGAGCGTGAAGGTCGATCAGGCGGTCCAGGACTTCATGCAGACCGACGCCTTCGATCGCATCACCAAGGATCCCGGCGCGCAGAAGGTCCTGGCCAGCGACCAGCTCTGGAACGCGCTGGGCACCGACGCGGTGCGCTCGGCTCTGGGCAACGCCGCCTTTCGCGACGCGCTCGGCGTCGCCGCCTTCCGCGATGCCCTCGGCGTGGCGGCGCTCCGCGACGCCTTCGCCAACGACGCCATGCGCGCGGCCTTCGGCAACGCCGCCTTCCGCGATGCGCTCGGTAACGCCGCCTTCCGCGACGCGCTCGGCAACGCCGCCTTCCGCGACGCCCTGAGCATCGACGCCTTCCGCGACGCGATGAGCAACGACGCGGTTCGCGACGCGCTCGGCAACGCCGCCTTCCGCGACGCGCTCGCCAACAGCGCGATGCGCGATGCGCTGGGCAACGACGCGCTGCGGGCGGCCTTCGCCAACGACGCCTTGCAGATGGCGATGAAGAACGACGCCTTCCGCGACGCGATCGGCAACGACGCCTTCCGGAGTGCGCTCGGTGTGGCCGCCTTCCGTGACGCCCTCGGCGTGGCGGCCTTCCGCGACGCACTCGGCGTGGCCGCCTTCCGCGACGCCCTGGGAATCGACGCGTTCCGCTCGGCCTTCGGCAACGCGGCCTTCCGCGACGCGCTCGGCAATGCCGCCTTCCGCGATGCCCTCGGCAACGCGGCCTTTCGCGATGCGCTGAGCGTCGACGCGTTCCGCGATGCCCTCGGCGTCGCCTCCTTCCGCGACGCGCTCGGTGTTGCCTCCTTCCGCGACGCGCTGCGTAGCTCCGCGTTCCGCGACGCCCTGACCACCAACGCGATGAGGGACGCCGCGCGCGCGAACTAGTGCGAGGACCACGGCGGCGACCGTCGCCGGACCTCGAGCTTACCCTTCGGAAGTGCCGCCCGCCCGGGCGGCACTTCCTTCGCTGTACGAGGGCCGTAGGTATCGCGGCCCTCGCCGGCCTTCTGGGATCCGGGGTGGCCGCCGCGCAGCTCTCCTACCTGACCACCGCCGAGCTCCGGCTCGTCTACCCCGAAGTCAGCCTCTCCTACCTCGCTCCCCACGCGGCGCGCTGCTTCGAGAACGCGATGGAGTTCCACCAGGAGCTCTGGGACTACACGCCCTCCGAGCGGGTCGGCGTGCTGTTGACCGACTTCTCCGACAGCGGCAACGCCGGCGCCGGCACCGTGCCCCGCAACAACATGGCGCTCGAGGTGGCGCCGCTCAGCTTCGACTACGAGACGATCTCCGGCAACGAGCGGATGAACTGGATCATGAACCACGAGATGGTGCACATCGTGGCCATGGACCAGTCGACCCGCGCCGACCGGCGCTGGCGGCGCCTGTTCGGCGGCAAGGTCATGCCGATCGCCGAGCACCCCGAATCGCTTCTCTACTTCTACCTCACCGCGCCCCGGGTCTCCGCGCCCCGTTGGTATCAGGAGGGCATCGCCACCTTCCTCGAAACCTGGATGGCCGGCGGCCGCGGCCGCGCCCAGGGCAGCTACGACGAGATGGCCTTCCGCGCGATGGTCAAGGACGGCAGCCGCTTCTACACTCCGCTCGGCCTCGACGCCGAAGGTCGCAAGATCGACTTCCAGGTGGAGTCCAACTCCTACCTCTACGGCACCCGCTTTCTCTCTTATCTCGCCTACGTCTACGGACCCGAGCAGCTCATGGCCTGGGTCTCCCGGCGCGAAGGGAGCAAGGCCTACTACGCCAAGCAGTTCCGCCAGGTCTTCGGCAAGCCGCTGGACCAGGCGTGGGCGGAGTGGGTCGACTGGGAGGCGACCTTTCAGGAGAGCAATCTCGAGGCGATTCGGGAGTATCCGGTCACCGCCTACCGCGACCTCTCCGAGCGAGCCCTGGGCTCGGTCTCGCGCGCCTTCATCGACACCGAGCGGAATCGCCTCTACGCCGCCTTCAACTACCCCGGCACGGTGGCGCACATCGGCGCGATCTCGCTGGAGGACGGGTCGGTCGAACGGATCATCGACATCAAGGACCCCATCGTCTACGCGGTCACGTCGCTGACCTACGATCCCGACAGCCGGGCGATCTTCTACACCACCGACAATCACGAGTATCGTGACCTGCGCTCGGTCGACCCGGAGACCGGAAGATCGCGCACCCTGCTCAAGGATGTGCGGGTCGGGAGCCTGGCCTTCAATCGGGCCGATCGCTCGATCTGGGGCGTTCGGCACCTCAACGGCATCGCCACCCTGGTCAGGATTCCGGCGCCCTACGAGGAGTGGTTTCAGGTTCGATCCTGGCCCTACGGCGAAGTCATCTACGACCTGACGGTCTCGCCCGACGGCCGGCAGCTCGCCGGCTCGGTGGCCGAGATCGACGGCCGGCACGCGCTGCACGTGTGGCAGATCGACCAGCTTCTCGCCGGCGACGTCGAGCACGGCCGCGAGGTGAGCTTCGCCGGCACGGTTCCCGGCAGCTTCAGCTTCTCCCCGTCCGGCCGCTATCTGTTCGGCACCTCGACGCTCACCGGCACCTCCAACGTCTTCCGCTACGAGCCGGCCACCGGCGAGCGCGAGGCGATGACCAACACCGACTCCGGCTTCTTCCGCCCGATTCCGCTCGACGACGACGGCGACCTGATCGTCTTCCGCTACACCGGCGAGGGGTTCGTGCCGGCGCGCATCCGGGTCGAGCCGCTCGACGACATCAACCCGATCGTCTTCCTCGGACAGCAGCTGGCCGAGAAGCACCCGGTGGTCCGCGAGTGGGTCGCCGGCTCGCCCGGCGATATCGATCTGGAGTCGAGCATCCAGGAGCGCGGCCGGTACCGGCTGGGCGGGAACCTCCGCCTCGAGTCGTTCTTCCCCATCCTCGAGGGCTACCGCGACTTCGAGGCGCTCGGCTTCCGATTCAACTTCTCGGACCCGCTCTCTCTCAACCGCCTGAGCCTCGCCGCCTCCTACTCGCCCGACGATCTCTTGCCATCGTCCGAGCGGCATCATCTGAATCTCGAGTACCGCCGCTACGACTGGCGGCTACAGGCGTGGTGGAACAAGGCCGACTTCTACGACCTCTTCGGTCCGACCCAGGTCAGCCGCCGCGGCTACTCCGTCCTCGCCGGGTACGTCCGCTCGCTGATCAACGATCGGCCGCGGCGCATGACCGCCGACTTCGAGCTCTCCTTCTCGGGGGACCTCGACACCCTGCCCGGTTCCCAGAATATCGAAGCCGACGCGGACAAGCTGGTGACCGCCGAGATCGCGCTCGACTACAGCAACGTCAAGACGTCGCTCGGGCACGTCGACGACGAAAAGGGCTTCCTCTGGAACCTGACCGCCACCCACCAGGTCATCGAGAGCGACCTGGTCGAGCGGCGCTCGGTTCCCAGCCTGCGCGGAAACTTCGACTTCGGCTGGGCGCTGCCGCTCGGTCACTCCTCGATCTGGCTTCGCAGCGCGGCCGGAAAGGCGTTCGGTCGGCGGGCCGATCCCTTCTCGAGCTTCTATTTCGGCGGCTTCGGCAACAACTGGGTCGATCGCGGCGAGATCAAGCGCTACCGCGAGTACTACGCCTTTCCCGGCGCGGAGCTGAACGAGATCGCCGGCAAGAGCTTCGGCAGGACCCTGTTGGAGTGGAACCTGCCGCCGCTGCGCTTCCGCAGCGCCGGCACGCCGGGCGCCTACCTGAGCTGGGCGCGCACTTCGCTCTTCGGCGTCGTCCTGGTCACCGACCCCAACGAGGAGCGCTTCCGCGAGACGACCCGTACACTGGGAGGCCAGATCGATCTCCGCTTCACCGTGCTCTCGCGCCTCGACATGACCCTATCGCTCGGCTACGCCGCGGTCCTCGACGACGGCGACTCCACCCGCGACGAGGTCATGGCCTCCCTCAAGGTGTTCTAGCCTGAGCCGCCTGAGCTGACCCGCCGTGGCGAACCTGGCCCTCTACCTCACCTGCCTGGTCCTCGGCATCCTGCCGGTCATCGCCTTCCTCATCGCCCTGGTGCTGCTCGACAGCTACAAGCTGGTGCGCTTCCGGTGGGTGCTGGGGCTGCTCGCGACCGGCGGCCTCCTCGCGGCGATTGCCGGCCAGATCAACCCCGCGCTGATCGACGCCCTGGGCATTCCGGCCCTCGAATATCGGCGCTACGTCGGACCGCCGGTCGAGGAGCTCCTCAAGGGTCTGGTCATCGCGGTGGCGATCGCCCGCAGCCGCATCGGCTTCCTGGTCGACGCAGCGGTCTGGGGCTTCGCCATCGGCGCCGGCTTCGCCGCGGTCGAGAATATCCACTACTTCGTGGTCCTCGGCGAGCCGAACCTCACCGTCTGGATGATCCGCGGCTTCGGCACCGCCATCATGCACGGTGGCGCGACCTCGCTGATGGCCGTCAGCTCCCAGCTGCTGACCGACCGCCACGACTCGGTGCGCCCGCGATGGTTCGTGCCCGGCTTCGTGCTGGCGACCGCGGTGCACTCGTTCTTCAACCACTTCGTGCTGTCGCCGCGCCTGTCCACCCTGCTGCTGCTGGTCTTCCTGCCCTTCCTCTTCGTTCTCGTCTTCCGCGCCAGCGAGAAGGCGACGCACAGCTGGCTGGCGGCCGGCTTCGACTCCGACCAGGAGCTGCTGGAGGTGATTCGCAGGGGCGAGTTCTCGGAGAGCCGGCTCGGCGACTACCTGAAGGCGCTCAAGCGCCAGTTCCCGCCCGAGGTCGTTGCCGACATGCTCTGCCTGATCCGGCTCCACCTCGAGCTGTCGATTCGAGCCAAGGGTGTACTGCTGATGCAGAAGGCGGGCTTCGAAGCGCCCGCCGATCCCGAAGTCGACGCCCGCTTCGACGAGCTGCGCTATCTCGAGCGCAGCGTCGGCCCGACCGGCCGCCTGGCGCTGGCTCCGATCTTCTCCATGTCGAGCCGGGATCTGTGGCAATTCCACACCCTCGGCCGGCGCTGACCCGACGAAATGGCACGGCTCCCTGGCTCGATCGCCGGGCGCTGTCATAGTCTTTCTCCTCGATGTTCCCGATTCGCGACGAGAACCCGACCCTACGGCCCCCCGTGGTCACGGTGACGCTGATCGCCGCCAACCTGGCGGTCTGGATCTTCGTTCAGGGCATGGGCTCGGCGCCGGCGCTGGTCGAGTCGATCTGCCGGCTCGGCCTCATCCCCGGCGCGGTGCTCGGCAGCCTGCCGGCCGGGACGGGCGTCTCCCTCGGCGGCGGCTACACCTGCGTCGTCGGGGGCTCCGAGAGTTGGTCGACCGCGCTCAGCTCCATGTTCATGCACGGCGGGTGGATGCACCTGATCGGCAACATGTGGTTCCTCTGGGTCTTCGGCAACAATGTCGAAGACGTGATGGGACGCACCCGCTTCGTCGCCTTCTACCTGCTTTGCGGGCTCGGCGCCGCGGCGGCCCAGGTCCTGTCCAATCCCGACAGCGCGATCCCGATGGTCGGCGCTTCGGGGGCGATCGGCGGCGTCATGGGCGCCTACGCGATCCAGTTTCCCCAGGTGCGAGTGCAGACGCTGCTGATCCT
>JAHEKO010000638.1 GCA_024638355.1 Acidobacteriota bacterium | reverse complement strand
GCGGCGCGGCGGCGCGTCTCGGGCGCCGCGTATAGTACGCGTGATGACCGGGGCGGACGCAGACGATCTCCTCTACGTGCCGCGCATGGACGCCTTTCTCAACCACTGGTTCACCGGCTACGAGGAGGCGCGGGCAGCGCTGGAAGCCGAGGCCGGCTACCTCCTTCCCCATCGCGGGCAGTTCTTCGTCACCGTAGCCGGAGCCATCCGCGAGCTGGGGCTCGATCCCGACGATCCCGACTGGGAGCGGATCGGCTGGGACTGGGTGCGGCCTGCCGACCCCGCGGCACTCGAGCGGCTCGAGCTGAAGCGCGAAGTCGCACGATGATCGGGATCCCGGTGCAACTCCGCCCGCTAATGGCGGCGTTTCTCATAGCCTCCACTCCCCTCGCGCCTTGTCGCGCCGCCGGGCTCACCGACGTCGAGAGATCCATCTCGAGCTTCATCGGCGCCCACCGCGAGGAGGCGATCGAGCTCCTCGCCCGGCAGGTCGACATCAACAGCGGCACCATGAACGCGGCCGGCGTCCGCGCCGTGGGTCGGGAGCTCGAGGCCGAGCTCCGCGCGCTCGGATTCGACACCCGCTGGATCGAGCAGCCGGCCGAGCTCGAGCGCGGGCCGCACCTGTTCGCGCGGCGCCAGGGCAATCGCGGCCGGAGCGTGCTCCTGATCGGTCATCTCGACACCGTGTTCGAGCCCGACAGCCCGTTCCAGAGGTTCGAGCGCGACGGCTCGATCGGCCGCGGCCCGGGAGCCGCGGACATGAAGGGCGGCAACGTCGTCATCCTCTATGCGCTGAAGGCGCTCCACTCGGTGGGAGCTCTCGACGGCGCCGACGTCACGGTCGCCTTCCTCGGCGACGAGGAGCGGCCGGGCAAGCCGCTGTCGGTCGCGCGCCGCGACCTGATCGAAGCCGGCAAGCGCGTCGACGTGGCACTGGGATTCGAGACCGGCGTCCGCGCCGAGGGGGTCGAGTACGCCACCGTCGCCCGGCGGAGCGCCAGCGAGTGGCGTCTCGAGGTGACCGGGCGCCAGGGGCACTCGTCGGGCATCTTCGATGAACGGCTGGGCGCCGGAGCGATCTTCGAAGCGGCTCGGATCCTCGACGAGTTCTACGAAACGGTGCGCGGCGAGAAGTACCTGACCTTCAACGCCGGCCTGATCGTGGGCGGCACCGAGGTCGAATACGACTTCGAGCAGACCCGCGGCACCGTCGCCGGCAAGACCAACATCATCCCGCGCCGCGCGGTCGTTCACGGCGGCATCCGGGCGATCTCGGAAGAGCAGCTCGCGCGGGCCCAGAGGAAGATGCGCGGGATCGTGGCCCGCCACCTGCCGGAGACCTCGGCCGAGATCACCTTCACCGAGGGCTACCCGCCGATGTCGCCGACCGCGGGCAACCGGCGGCTGATGGAGCTCTACGACCGGACGAGCCGCGACCTCGGCCTGGGCGCGATCGAGGCCCTCGATCCGGGGCGGCGAGGCGCGGCCGACGTCTCCTTCGTCGCGCCCTTCGCCGACGCTCTGGCCGGCCTCGGCGTCCAGGGCCGCGGCGCGCACGGGCCGGATGAGGAGGTCGACCTCGAGAGCCTCGCCGTTCAGGCGCGGCGGGCGGCGGTGCTGCTCTACCGGCTGACCCGCTAGAGCCCCGGGCGAGACGACCTCGCCGCTGCCGCCTCAGAGCGCCGAGTGCTCGGTGCGCGCGATGATCTCCTCCTGGAGCTCGGTCGAGAGGTCGCAGAAGTAGTCGCTGTAGCCCGCGACTCGAACGATCAGCCCGCGATGGGCTTCGGGGTCGGCCTGGGCGTCCCTCAAGGTGTCGGCGTCGACGACGTTGAACTGGACGTGGTGGCCATCCATCTTGAAGTAGCCGCGAACCAGGTCGGCGCAGCTCTGGAGCCCCTTCTCACCCTCGAGGAGGGCGGGCGTCACCTTGAGGTTGAGGAGCGTGCCGCCGGTGAGCACGTGGTCCATCTTGCCCGCCGACTTGAGGACCGCGGTGGGGCCGTGGGTGTCGGCTCCCTGGACGGGCGAGATCCCCTCCGAGAGCGGCCGCCCCGCGTGCCGGCCGTCGGCGGTGGCGCCCGTCACCGAGCCGAAGTAGATGTGGCAGGTGGTGGGCAGCATCTCGATCCGGTAGCTGCCGCCTTTCGTCGTCGGCCGGCCGTCGACCGCGGCGAACAGCGACTCGAACACCTCGACCATCAGGTCGTCGGCGGCTTCATCGTCGTTGCCGTACTTCGGCGCGCGGTGCAACAGCCTTTGGCGCAGCGGCTCGTTGCCGCGGAAGT
>JAHEKO010000637.1 GCA_024638355.1 Acidobacteriota bacterium | reverse complement strand
CCGCTGATTCCGCCGCTCGGCCTCCTGGCCGGCAGACTGCTCGACCGCGTCGTCGGACAGCTGCCGATGGGCGAGCGCTGGCGCGGCTGGGCGACGGCCGGCATCGCGATCGTGCTCTTGCTGCCGGCCGGCCTCCAATCGGGGGCCTGGTCGCGGCTCCAGACACGCGGCGACAGCCGCGTCGCGGCCCGCTCGTGGTTCGAGAGCCACGCCGAGTCCGGTGCCGCGGTCTTCGTCGTCGGCAACCCACTGGTCGACACGGCACCCAACCTCTCGCTGCCCTTGAGCAACACCGACGCCAACCTGGACGCGCTCATCGCCGAGATCCGCGACGCAGAGCCCACCAAGGCCCAGATGCTGGAGTGGCGCAAGAAAGCCGCTCTCGGCGTGAGGTTCGATCTCCGCACCGTGCGCCACTTCGAGCCCAACGGCTCGCTCGACGAGTACCTCACACAGGGCGTGCGCTACTTCGTGCTGGACGCGCACCACTTCGGCGACGCGCGGCTCGCGCGCGATCGAAAGCACGCCGCGGACGTCCTCGCCAGCCGAGCACGCCTGGCCGAGGCCTGCCGCAGCGATCCACGCGTCGAGCTTGCCTTCTCGATCGACCCTGCCACCGCGAGACTGACCGGCCCCGCCATCGACGTCTTCCGCGTCGTCGACGCCGGCGCTTCGTAACTCGGTCGCGGCCGAGAAAGAAGCGGGCGCGCCCGAAGGCGCGCCCGCGTACGAGTCACTCCTGTCGTCTCTCGATGGCGCGCAGCATCTTGACGTTCAGCGTCAGCGTCGCCGTCGCCGCTCCCATGCCCAGGACTCCCACGACCCTCGCCCACGCGGGTAGCGCGAGCCAGTTGTCGAGCAGGCTCATGAACAGCATCGCGGCAAAGGCGATCGGGACGACGAACGGCACCACCAGCGTGGAAAAGCGCCGACCGAGGCGCTTCACCGGCGCCCAATAGCTCGGAGCGAACGCCAGCAGCAGGCCGAGATGAACGGTGACGGACAGAACGAGAATCAACCACTTCTGCTCCACTTGAACCTCCTGGTGCGCGGTTGTCGAAACGAATTCTACTCCGGCCCGTCGCCGGGTCCGTTGCAGCCGCCGCCGGGGTCGCCGTGCTGCACGTGGCGATCCGTGCAGCTCTCGATGGCGTTGACGCACGCTCCCACCGCGACCACCCCCGCGCCTTCGTGCGCCAGGATGGCCCCGAGGCAGGCGGCGCCGAGCGTGAACGCGGCGCCCGCGGTGCACGAGGCAGCGATGGTCGGAACGGTCGCGGCCCACAGCAGGATGGCTCCGGTGCACGACAGGATGTCCCCGGTGCAACCGGCCGGGCCGAAGCTCGTCTCCCGGCCCAGCCTGCGGTTGAGTCGCTCGATACCGCTCAGGAAATCGGGCGAATGGCCGACGGCGAGCTCGGTGAAGAGCGCCTCGTACGGCGAGTAGTCGAGGCTGTAGATGTCGGCCCTGCCGGTCGCAGCCCGCTGCGCACGATCGCCGGCATGGACCCGGCTCACGCCCGCCCGGGTCGCCGCAGCGACCTCGGCGAGGCCGCCGCGCTCGTCGAACGTGTAGTGCAGAGTCGCGTTGCCGCCGTACTCGACCCCCAGGCTGCCGTCCGCGTTGAACCAGAAGCGCAGCGACATCTCCTCACCCCAGGGGCTGGAGATGCGGCCGGTGGCGCCCAGATGCGTGTGACCCCGGTGACGCCACTCGCCGTTGATCACCGAGACGGTGAAGCCGTTGTCGGCGGTCACGCCGAGGGCGCTGCCGTAGCTCTTGAACGCGGGAGCGCCGGGATCGACGCGACGGCCGACGCTCGCTTCGACCGGGCTCGGTACGAGGGCTAGAACGAGGAGGACCGCCAGCGGCCCGACGAGGAAGATCGGTGTCTTGCGAGTAGATTCCATACTCATGTTCTCCTTTGAAGTGCGGCGGAACGGGCGCCTTGCGCGCGGAGACGATCGTGCCGCCATCGATTAGCTGGCGTATTATACGCCAGCCAATGGATGGCGCAAGCCCCCTTGCCGCTCCCGTGGTACCTTTTCTGCGATGGCTCCGGGTGGATCTTCGGGCGCTCCCGTCCCACCCGCGGCGCTCATCGACACCCACGTCCACTTCCACGACTGTTTCGACCTCGTCGAATTCCTGGCGGCGGCGGCCACGAACCTCGAGCGGCGGCAAGAGGAGCTCGGGCTCGCGCCCGCAGGCGACGACGCCGAGCCGCCGGCGTGGGTTCTCCTGGTAATGGAGACCGACGATCGGTCGCTCTCGAGCCGTCTCTCGGATG
>JAHEKO010000636.1 GCA_024638355.1 Acidobacteriota bacterium | reverse complement strand
GTGCTCACCGCCCAGTGTCGATTCCCGCTCGATCAGAGTCACCTCGACCTCGGGACGCAGCTGACGCAGCCGGAAGGCGATCAGGCAGTTGGCGAGGCCGCCGCCGGCGAGCACCAGCCCGCCGGTCATGAGGCGAGCAGGTCCGCGAGCGCCGCGCTCACCCGGTCGACGAGCCCCTTCTCCTTGAGGCCGCGGAAGCTCGCCACCAGCCGGCTCTGGCGATCGAACAGGAGAACGTTCGGCCGCTCGGTGTCGAGCTCGAGCTCGGTGGCCCACCGCCGCTCGAGATCGATCAGCACCGAGACCTCGTCTGGAATCCGTTGCTCGAGCTTCTTTACGACCTGCTCGTAGGTGACCGGAGGATCGGCCGGAACGTCGGCGATCAAGACGAAGTCGACGTCGTCGAAGCGCTCCTGAAGCTCCTTCTGCCAGCCCTTGAGATTGCGCAGCCGGCGGGCGGTGACCACCAGGACCACCGTCACCCGCTCGCGGTGGGCGTCGACGCTGTCCGAGCCGCCGAGCTGATCCGGCAGCTCGATCCGAGCGGCCTCGGGAACCTGGGCGGTGCCCGCAGCCGGGCCCGACGCCAGGAGGGCGATCAGGAGCGGGACGATTCCGGCTGTCATGAAGGGCTTGTGGGGACGGTGTCGAGGTGCATGCGCGGCTGGAGCTCATGAATATCACGCGTACCGGCGTGGCGTCAGCCCAGGCGCTTTCGCGCGAGGCTTGGAGAAGACGGTGTCAAAAATAGTTGACATCAGGGTGAGTGTCAAGTAAGTTTGACACCGAGTCAAAGATGTTGGTCTCGGAAAAGGAGAATGGAATGAACACATCGTTCGAAGAGAAGAGCGCCTGGATCACCGCGATAGGCCTGGTCGTGGTCTTCGGCATCTACTGCGCGGTGGCCGGGCAGATGCTGGTGGGGGGTGTCACCGAAGCGCTCCCGTTCGTGCCGGTCTTCACGCTGGCCGTCGTGCTGCTCGTCGCGCTGCTCGTGGGCGGCCACGTCGCGGTGGCCATCGCCAGTCGTCCCGACGGCCGGGACGAGCGCGACCGGCTGATCACCTGGCGGGCCGAGCACGACTCGTCCTGGCTGCTGGGCGCCGGAGTCATCGCCGCCGTCTTCTGTCTCGTGCTGCCGATCGAGCGTGGCTGGATCGCCAACGGTCTGCTGGCCGCCCTCTTCCTTTCGGAGATCGTCAACTACGCGCTGCGTCTCTACTACTACCGCCGGGGACTGTGAGATGGCCGGATCGAAGGCTACGATACGCAACCGGATCCGCAAGCTGCGTTTCGATAAGGGCGAGATGACGCAGCTCGAGCTGGCCGAGCGGGTCGGGGTGACGCGCCAGACGGTCAACGCGATCGAAGGGGCCAAGTACTCGCCGTCGCTCGAGGTGGCCTTCCGCATCGCCGAGGTCTTCGGGTTGCCGCTCGAAGAGGTGTTCCAGCATGGTCCGGTGGAAGAGTGAGCGCTATCGCGCCTTGCGAAGCCGAACAAGCGGTACTCTACGGCCGCAGGGGCCCACTCGAGGCCCGCGACATGGAGAGACGGCATGGGTGATAAGTACGATTCGTCGAAGCAGCCGCTTTTGGTCGCGGTGGATTTCTCGAAGTACTCGGAGGCCGCCCTGATCTGGGCCGCGAAGACGGCTCGCAGCTTTCGCGCTCCGCTGGTGGTGCTTCACGTCGTGCACGATCCGGGATCGGCTCCCGGCTACTACCAGCTGGCCAAGAAGAGAAAGAAGCACCTGAAGCGGATCGAGGACGTCGCCGGAGACATGATGACCGAGTTCCTGGAGAGCGCCACCAAGGAGCATCCTCGCCTGCTCGGGGAGATCGATCACCGCATGGTGGTCGGACTGCCTGTCACCCGCATCCTGGAGATGGCGAAGGAGATCGATGCCCAGATGATCGTCATGGGCAGCCGGGGCCGGACCGGGTTGTCGCGCTTCATGCTGGGCTCGAAGGCGGAGCGGGTCGTGCAGCTCTCCGAGATCCCGGTGACGATCATCAAGGGCTCCGACTCCAAGGGCTCCGACTCCAAGGGCTCCGACTCCTAGCTCGAGGGCGGCGGAGCGTCTCCACCTCTCCGGCCCGAGCGACGAGCCCGGAGTGGGTGGCGGGCCTCAGGACCGACCGGCGGCGATCGAGTCGAACAGCATGTGGGGTACGGTCAGAGCGCTCAGCCCCATGAAGACGACGCGCGCGAGCGCTGCATCGGCCTGGATACCGGAGCCGGCGAGCCCGACCCAGGCGACGAGCCCGAGCACGACGGTGGCCGCCGTCAGGG
>JAHEKO010000137.1 GCA_024638355.1 Acidobacteriota bacterium | reverse complement strand
GTCTCGCGGCCCGATCGACGCCAGCCCCAGGTTGGAGTGAAGGTCGGCGACCCGCCGTACCCGGCCGTCGGGAAAGACCTGCCAGAGCGCCTGGTTGGCGGTGACGTAGAGGTCGCCCTCGCCGTTGAAGGCTATGCCTTCGGACCCGCGGAAGGGCTCCTGCAAGATCTGAACGGCGGCGACCGGGAAGGCGATCGGCGCCTCTTCGTCCTGGCCCAGGGACGGGGGGGCGGCGAAGAGTGCGACCGCGGCGATGGGAGCGGTGAGCAACGTCCAGGCTTTCGTCATCTTCGAACCTAGTTTACGGCGGGGAGCTCCAGCCGGCTTCGCTATACTCCCGTCACCACTTCGAATCACAATCTCGGTGATCGCCGCTACGGCGGCGGGAACGCCGGGGAGATCAACGGAGGCAGGAATGAACAAGCCGACTATCGGACCCGACAAGCTGGTACTCAGGAAAGAAACCGTGGAGGGATTCGTGGATCGCGGGAACAACTTCCGCCCCGGCGAGCACGACACCTTCGTCGCCGAGCGGTGGGTGAGCGACTACTTCAACGTGCGACCGAATCCGAAGCGCGAGGGCGGCGGGGAAGAATAGCTCGGCCCGTCGCGGCCTCTCGGCGCCCGGTCGCCAACCGCCCGAGATTCGTGTACAATCCGCGATCCCGCCGGGTGAAGCCTCGCCCGCGAGTACCCTGGATCAGTCCCAGACCTTTCGAGGATAGAGAGAGTGCCGAAACAGAAGACACATCGAGGAGCCGCCAAGCGCTTCAAGGTGACCGGCGGCGGCAAGGTCATGCGCCATCACGCCGGCGCCAGCCACAACCTGGGCAAGAAGAGCATCAAGCGCAAGCGGAAGCTGCGCAAGGCGACCCAGGTCGCCGCCAAGTTCGAGAAGAAGATCAAGGCGATTATCGGTAGCTAGTGGACCCACGTCGCACCGCGCGGGGAGTGAACCGTCCCCGGCAGGCGACAAGAGCCGGCACGCGCCGCGCTCTCCAACCGGCCCTTCCGGGCCCAGAAACGAGGTTCTGAGATGGCTCGCGTTACCCGCGGATACAAGAAGACCCAAAGACGTAAGAAGATCCTCAAGCTCGCCAAGGGCTATTACGGCACCAAGTCGAGGGCGTATCGGATCGCCAAGCAGGCGGTCGACCGCTCGCAGGCGTTCGCCTACCGCGACCGGCGGCGCAAGAAGCGCGACTTCCGGCGGCTGTGGATCGTGCGGATCAACGCCGCCGCCCGGCTCAACGGCATCTCCTACAACCGGCTCATCAACGGCCTCGACCAGGCCGGCTGCGAGTTGAATCGGAAGATGCTGGCCGACATCGCGGTGCGCGACCCCGACGGCTTCACGGCGATCGCGGGTGTGGCGAAGCAGGCGCTCGGCATCCAAGAGGGGTAGCCGGCGATGACGAGCCCGCTGAGCGAGCTGGCGGAGCTCTCCGGGCAGTTCGACACCGAGGCCGCCGAGGTCAGCGACGCGGCGGCGTGGGACGCGCTGCGCATCCGGTGGCTGGGCCGCAAGCAGGGGATCGTGCGGCAGCGCCTGGCGGCGTTCAAGCAGGTTCCTCCGGAAGAGCGGCGCGACTACGGCCAGGCGGTCAACGCGCTCAAGGGCAAGGTCGAAGGCGCTCTGGAAGAGATCGAGGCGCGCCTCGCGGCGGCCGCGGCGCCGGCGGAGGCGGCGGCGCTCGACGTCACGCTCCCCGGCCGCAAGCCGATGCTCGGCTCCATCCATCCGGTGAGCCGGGTAGCGGCGGAGGTCGTCGACATCTTCAACGGCCTGGGCTACAGCGTCGCCGAGGGGCCCGAGATCGAGGACGACTACTACAACTTCGAGGCGCTCAACTTCCCGCCCGACCACCCGGCGCGCGATACCCAGGACACGTTCTTCCTGAGCGACGGCCGCCTGCTGCGCACCCACACCTCACCGGTGCAGATCCGCACGATGAAGGCGCGGCGGCCGCCGATCCGGATTCTCTGCCTGGGCAAGACCTTCCGGCACGACAACGACCTGCGCCACTCGCCGATGTTCCACCAGGTCGAGGGGCTGGCGGTGGCCGAGGGCATCACCTTCGGCCACTTGAAGGGCACCCTCGACGCCTTCCTCAAGCGACTCTTCGGTCCGGAGACGGCGGTGCGCCTGCGACCGAGCTACTTCCCCTTCACCGAGCCCTCGGCCGAGGTCGACATCACCTGCACCTTCTGCGGCGGCGACGGCTGCCAGGTCTGCTCGCAGACCGGTTGGATGGAGATCCTCGGCGCGGGCATGGTCGACCCGCGCGTGCTCGCCGAGTGCGGGATCGACCCCGGCCGCTACAGCGGCTTCGCGTTCGGCATGGGTCTCGACCGGGTGGCGATGAACCGCTACGGCATCCCCAACATCCGCATCCTGTTCGACAACGACGAGCGGCTGTTGCGACAGGTGAAGCGCTGATGCAGTTCTCCCGCAACTGGCTCGGCCGCTACGTCGAGGTGCCCGAGGTCGACGACCTCGCGGAGAAGTTGACCGCGGCGGGTCTGGCGGTCGAGGGGATCGAGCGCTCGGGCGACGACGTCGTGCTCGAGATCGACGTCACTACCAACCGGCCGGACTGCATGAATCACCTCGGTCTGGCGCGCGAAGTGGCGGTGCTGTTCGATCGGCCGCTGCGCGCCCCGGAGCCCCAGCTCGCCGAGAGCGACGAGTCGACCGGCGACATCGTCGAGATCGAGCTAGGGACGCCGCACTGCCCGGAGTACGTCGCCCGGGTGGTGCGCGGTATCGAGGTCGGCCCCAGTCCGGCCTGGCTGCGCGAGCTGCTCGAGGCCATCGGCCAGCGCTCGATCAACAACGTGGTCGACATCACGAACTTCGTGCTTTGGGAGTCCGGCCAGCCGATCCACGCCTTCGATCTCGACAAGATCGCCGGCTCGAAGATCGAGGTGCGCTACGCCCGCGAGGGCGAGCGCCTGACCACCCTCGACGGCGAAGAGCGCGAGCTCGATCCCGCCATCCTGACGATCGCGGACGCCGAGCGGGTGGTCGCCTTGGCCGGAATCATGGGCGGACTCGACTCCGAGGTGACCGAGACGACCCGCGACGTCCTGATCGAGAGCGCCCACTTCGACCGCACCGCGGTGCGGCTCGGCGCCCGGCGGCTCGGCCTGCACACCGACGCCAGTCATCGCTTCGAGCGTGGCGCCGATCACAGCGGCTGCCGCCCGGCGGCCGATCGTGTCGCCGAGCTGCTGGTCGAGCTGGCCGGCGGCAACGTGACCCGCGGTGCGCTCGAGAACCCGCACCCCGAGTATTTCGGCGACTTCGAGGGTACGGTCGACCTCGAGCGGCTCAACGCCTTCGCCGGGGTCGACTACCCGGCCGATGGCGTCGAGCACTACTACCGGGCTCTCGGCTTCGAGCCGCGCTCCGCCGGCGACGGCAAGCTGCGCCTCACGGTGCCGTCGTGGCGCTACTACGACTTCTGGCAGCGGCGCGACGACGGCGAGGTGTGGGAGGCGGACCTCTTCGAGGAAGCGATGCGCATGTTCGGCTTCGACATGATCCCCGCCGATCTTCCGGCGATCGGATCGCCCGACTTGGGGTCGAGCCGGGAGCACGGCAAGCGCGAGCGTATCCGCGAGCTGCTCGCCTCGTGCGGCTACGCTGAGGCGATCAACTTCGCCTTCGGCGAGCGGGCGGCGGACCGCCTGTTGCCGGGCCTCGGCTCGACGGGAGAGCCGGTCGCCATCGCCAATCCGCTCTCGGAGCAGTACACGGTCATGCGGCGGTCGCTGCTGCCGAACCTTCTCGAGAGCGCCCGATTCAATTTGCGGCGTGGCGCGCCCGTGGTGCGGTTGTTCGAGATCGGACGTCTCTTCCCGGGCGGCGAGTCCGAGGAGATCGAGGCGGTGGGGCTCATCGCGGGCGGTGGCTCGCCGACGCCCTGGGATCGCCAGCACGAGGTCGACCTGTTCGAGCTCAAGGGCGTGCTGGAGAGTCTGTACGAGACCTTCGACTCGACGCTCGAGGTCCGGCCCGCCGAGCTCCGCGGCCTGGTGGCGGGCACGGCCAGCGAGATCGTGGCCGGCGACCGCGCGGCCGGCTACATGGGCCAGGTGGACGACGCCGAGCTGCCCTATCCGCTCTTCGTCGTCGAGCTCGAGAGCGCTGCCTTGACGGAGGCCGACCACCCCGAGCCGGTGCGGGCGCCGTCGCGCTTCCCGTCGATCACGGCCGATCTCACCCTGACCCACGCCCTGGAGGTCGCCTGGGCCGACATCCGGCAGGCGATTGCCGCGGCCGGAGTCGCCAACCTGAGCTCGTTCGGCCTGCGGGATCGCTACTCGGGTGAAGGCGTGCCCGCAGGAGCGGTCAACTCGACCATCTACTTCCTCTACAATGCGGACGACCGCTCGCTGACCCAGGAGGAGGTCAACGAGTGCCAGGCGTCGCTCATCGCCGAGCTCGAGCGGCGCTTCGGCTGGCGCGGCTAGCCGGGCCGCCACACAGGGGAGGGAAGAATGGACGCATTGAAGGACCTGGAAGAGAAGGTGACCGCCGCGTGCGAGCAGCTCGAGGCGCTTCGCAAGCAAAACAGAGGGCTCAAGACGCGGATCAAGAAGCTCGAGTCCGAGCTGGCGGAGAGCTCGGACGGGGGCGGCTGGAGGGAGGAGCGGGACGAGGTCCACAAGCGCGTGGCGAAGCTCGCGGCGAGTCTCGAGAGCCTCCTCTGACCGTCCCGCTGTGCTATAGTCCGAGGCGGTTCTGATCGACGTATCTGCCTCAAAAGGCAGGAGAAAGACATTGACGACGCCCGCCAAGACGACCACCGCGACCGAGGTGGAGATCTACGGAAACGTCTACAACGTCCGCGGCGAGAAGGACCCCGAGTACCTCCAGGAGCTGGCCGATATGGTCGATGGCCGCATGCGCGAGATCGCGCAGCAGGTTTCGACGGTCGACTCGGCGAAGATCGCCATCCTGGCGGCGCTCAATATCGCTGACGAGCTTTTTCAGTGCCAGAGGCATGAGGAAGGGAGTCGGGTCGAAGTCAAGGAGAAGGTGACGGCGCTGGCTGGGGAGCTCGACAGGGCTCTCCAGGATTGATCGGCGCCTGCCTTTCGAAGTGTTTGTGCATCCCCTGTGTGGTTTCGTGATGGGTAAAGCATTTGTAGAACCAACATTGCGACTTCGGGAGTTCAATATCCCGCGCGGCCTGTGCCAGCCCCGCTCGAACGGGGACGCTAACGGCTCGTGGTGCGGACACCCACCTGGTGAGAATCAGGTTCTAAGTTAGCAACCCACACGGCTTCGCGGGGGGTGCGGTTTCCTCTCGCCCCTCTGCAACGACTCGAACCGCCCTTGCTGGTGCCCTTCGACAGGGGGGCTTACCGTGGATAACAATTTGGTGTTCGGAGCGGTCGGGGGCGCGATCCTGATCGCGACCGCGCTCTGGTGGTTTTTCATCCGCCGCGCGGCGGAGCGCGCGAGGGCTCAGGCGGAGAAGGAAGCGCGCAAGCTGGTAGCCGAGGCCGAGCGCGAGGCGGAGGCCAAGCTGCGCGAGGCCGAGCTCACCGCCAAGGAGAAGCTGCACCAGGCGCGCAACGAGTTCGAGAAGGCGTCGCGGAAGCGGCGGGCGGAGCTCGAGAAGCTCGAGCGCCGGCTGACGCAGAAGGAAGACAACCTCGACAAGCGACTGGTCGAGTTCGACCGCAAGGAGAAGAAGCTCGGCGATCGGGAGCGTTCGATCGGCGGCCGCGAGAAGCAGCTCGACGAGCGCCAGGGCGAGCTCGACGAGCTGATCACGCAGGAGCGCGGCAAGCTCGAGCAGATCGCCGGCCTCACCGCTCAGCAGGCTCGCGACGAGCTGACCAAGAGCATGGAGACCGAGGCGCGCATGGAGGCGGCCCACATGGTGAGCCGCATCGAGGAGGAGGCGCGCGAGCAGGCGGCCAGCAAGGCGCAGAACATCGTCGGCATGGCCATCCAGCGGGCCGCTTCGGACTACGTGTCGGAGACCACCGTATCGGCGGTCATGCTGCCCTCCGACGAGATGAAGGGCCGGATCATCGGCCGCGAGGGGCGCAATATCCGGGCGCTCGAGGGCGCCACCGGCGTCGACCTGATCGTCGACGACACGCCCGAGGCCGTCATCCTGTCGGGCTTCGACCCCTTCCGGCGCGAGATCGCCCGCGTGGCGCTCGAGAAGCTGATCGCCGACGGGCGCATCCATCCGGCGCGCATCGAAGAGGTGGTGGAGAAGGTCAAGGCCGACTTCGACCAGCGCATCCGCGCGGAGGGAGAAGCGGCGCTGCTCGAGCTCAACATCCCGAACGTGCACACCGAGCTGGCCAAGCTCCTCGGGCGCCTGCGCTACCGCACCTCGTACGGGCAGAACGTGCTGCAGCACTCGAAGGAGGTCGCCTTTCTCGCCGGCACCATGGCCGCCGAGCTGCGCGTGAACGTGCCGGTGGCCAAGCGCGCGGGCCTCATGCACGACATCGGCAAGGCGGTCGATCGCGAGATGGAGGGAACCCACCTCGAGATCGGCATCAACCTCCTGCGCAAGTACGGCGAGACCGAGGAGGTCGTGCACGCCATGGCCTGCCACCACGGCGACTACGATCCGCAGACGGTGGAGGCGGTCCTGGTCACGGCCGCCGATGCCCTCTCCGCGGCCCGGCCGGGAGCACGCCGCGAGATCCTCGAGACCTACGTCAAGCGCCTGGAGAAGCTCGAGGAGCTGGCGTCGAGCTTCAAGGGCGTGCAGAAGAGCTTCGCCATCCAGGCCGGCCGCGAGATCCGGGTCATCGTCGACAGTAAGAAGCTCGCCGACGAGCAAGCCGTCTGGCTGTCGCGCGACATCGCCAAGAAAGTCGAGGCCGAGCTCACCTACCCGGGCCAGATCAAGGTGACCGTGATTCGCGAGACCCGGTCGATCGAGTACGCCAAGTGAAGGCGCTACTGGTCGGCGATATCGTCGGCAAGCCGGGCCGGCGCATCTTGAGGGAGCTGCTGCCGAAGATCGTCGACCGCCACCGGATCGACTACACGGTGGTCAACGTCGAGAACGCCGCCGGCGGCTTCGGCATCACCGCTTCGATCGCCGAGGAGTTCGGCGAGCTGCCGATCGATTGCTTCACCAGCGGGAATCACATCTGGGACAAAGCCGAGGGCGTGCGGGTGCTCGACAGCGATCCGCGGTTCCTGCGGCCGGCCAACTATCCGGACGGTAATCCCGGCACCGGCCTCCACGTCGGTGAGACCGCGGCGGGAATCAAGGTCGCCACGCTCAATCTGGAAGGGCGGGTCTTCATGAAGCCGCTCGACTCGCCGTTCGAGGTGGCGGATCGAGTGCTGGAGGAGCTCGACGAGAGGGTGCGCGTCGTGCTGGTCGATTTCCACGCCGAGGCGACCAGCGAGAAGCAGGCGCTCGGTTTCTACCTCGACGGGCGGGTGAGCGTGGTCGTCGGCACCCACACCCACGTGCCGACCGCCGACGAGCGTGTCCTGCCGCAGGGAACGGCCTTTCAAACCGACCTCGGCATGACCGGGCCCTACGAGTCGATCATCGGCATGCGGATCGACAAGGTACTGCGTCGATTCAAGCTACACTCGCCTGGCGCCTTCGAGGTGGCCAAGCGCGACGTCAAATTGGCGGCGGTGATCGTCGACATCGACGAGTCCGATGGCACGGCGCGCGGCATCGAGCGCCTACTGCTGAGTCATGAAGGAAGCTAGCGAAGGGCTGTCTCGTTTTGCCGGGTCGACTCCGGCCCAGGCGTCTCCTTCCTCCGAACGCGGGTGCCCTACAGTGCCTGAGCCGGCGCCCAAGCTCGACGAGCTGCGCGATGCCGCCGGCCGCGACCAGCTGTCGGTGATCATCACCACCTACAACGAGGAGCGGAACATCGTCGACTGCATCGAGTCGGTGATGTGGGCCGACGAGATTCTGGTCGTCGACTCCTACTCCAAGGACCGCACGGTCGAGCTGGCGCGCGAGTATCCCGTACGGATCCTCGAGCGCGAGTACTTCGGCTCGGCGGCGCAGAAGAACTGGTCGATGGACCAGGTGCGGAACCGCTGGGTGCTGATCCTCGACGCCGACGAGCGGGTGCCCGAGGAGCTGGCGCGGGAGATCCTGTCTCTGCTGATCGAGGGCCCGAAGTTCAACGGCTACTACATCCGCCGCCGCAACATCCTGCTCGATCGCATCATCCGCCACTCGGGGTGGTCGACCGACAAGGTCATCCGCTTCTTCGACAAAGGCAAGGGGCGCTACCCGAATCGACGCGTGCACACCGACGTCGACATCAGCGGCCCGATTCCGACCCTGCGCAATCCGCTCATCCACTACACCTACCGCGACTTCGACCAGTACTTCGAGAAGCTCCTCAACTATGCCGAGTGGGGAGCCGCTCAGGGCTTCCGCGAGGGTCGCCGGGTCGGCGTCCTGGCGGTGGCGGGGCGGCCGCTCTGGCGGTTTCTGCGTACCTACTTCCTCCAGCTCGGCTTCCTCGACGGCCTCCACGGCATCGCCGTCTGCGGCCTGCAGTCCGTCGCCGTCTTCCTCAAGTACCTGCGCCACTGGGAGTACGGAATCCGCGAGCGGATGGGCGAAGAGATCGTCCTGCCCGCGTTCGACGAAGACGAGAAGACCTGGCAGCGGCCGGAGTAGCGGCCCTCAGAGTCCGTCGATCTCGACGGCGGGGGGAGCCTGCGCCAGCCTCGCGCGCGCGGTTCCCCAGGCTCAGTCGTTCCCGGCGTTCTCGCGGGCCGGCTCCGCGGGCCGCGGTCTCCAGCGGATTCTCGTCCCCGCCAGGGCGGCGCGATTGTCGAGACGGGCCTCGATGCTCGCGAGGCTGTAGTCGCCGGCGGCGGGGC
>JAHEKO010000635.1 GCA_024638355.1 Acidobacteriota bacterium | reverse complement strand
CCACGCCATCGGCCTGGTCGAGATGGTGGTCGCCCCCGAAGAGCTACGCGAGAAGACCCTCGAGCTGGCCGGCAAGATCGCGGCGATGAGCCCGCTGACCCTCAAGATCGCCAAGGAAGCCCTGCGTGCGAGCGACCGGCTGCCGGTCGAAGACGGCCTGGTCTACGAGCGCGACCTCTTCTGCCTGGCGTTCTCGACCGAGGACAAGAAGGAAGGGGTCAAGGCCTTCCTGGAGAAGCGGCCCGCCAACTGGCAAGGCACGTAATTCCTCCGGATCACCCCCCTCACCCTCGATCCCTCTCCCACCCTCGAGGTGGGAGAGGGACGCCACCACCCGGGGCTCTCGCGTTGCATCGCCCCCCACGGGTGGGGGCGCTACCGGGGGAGCTCGCGTGAGCGCCAGATGAAGTAGATCGCCGGCGAAACGAAGAGCACGCCGAGGAACATGGTCACCAGGCCGCCGACCATGGGCGCCGCGATGCGGCGCATGACGTCGGCGCCGGTACCGGTCGACCACAGGATGGGCAGTAGGGCAATGAAGGTGGTGAGAACCGTCATGGTCTTCGGCCGGATGCGCTGCGCGGCGCCGTGGCTGACGGCCTCGAACAGGTCGTCGAGGCCGTTCATCCGCCCCTCGCTCTGCCACTTCCGGTACGAGATGTCGAGATAGAGCAGCATCACGACGCCCGTCTCGGTGGCGAGGCCGGCGAGGGCGATCATCCCCACCCAGACCGCCACCGACCAGTTGTAGCCGAGGCCATCGAGCAGCCAGATCGAGCCGACCAGCGCGAACGGCAGGGTGGCGAGCACGATCGCGGTCTCGGCCGCGGACTTCGTGTTGAGGTAGAGGATGACCAGAATCAGCACCAGCGTGATCGGAACGATCAGCAGCAGCCGCTCTCTCGCCCGCTCCATGTACTCGTACTGACCCGACCACGCCAGCGTGTAACCGGGCGGCAGTGACACCTGCTCCGCGACCTCCTGGCGGGCGCGCTCGACCCAGCTGCCGACGTCGATCCCCTTGATGTCGACGTAGACCCAGGCGTTCGGCCGCGCGCCCTCGGACTTGATGCCCGGTGGTCCGTCGCGCAGCTCGATCGAGGCCACCTGGCCGAGCGGCACGTGGGCGCCGGTCGGCGTCGCCACCAGCACCTGCTCGAGAGTCCTGGGATTATCGCGGAGCTCGCGCGGATAGCGGACGTTGATGGGATAGCGCTCGAGCCCTTCGACGGTCCACGAGACATTCATGCCGCCGACCGCCGACTGGATGACGTCCTGGACGTCGCCCACCCGGAGCCCGAAGCGTGCCGCCGCCTCGCGATCGATGTCGAAGTCGAGGTAGGAGCCGCCCATCACCCGCTCGGCGTAGGCGGACTGCGTCCCCGGCAGCGGCTTGACGATCGCCTCGACCTGCTCCGCCAGCTCCTCGAGGACCTCGAGATCGGGGCCGCCGAGCTTGATGCCGACCGGCGTCTTGATGCCGGTCGACAGCATATCGATCCGGGTCTTGATCGGCATCGTCCAGGTGTTGGTCAAGCCGGGGAACTGAAGGGCCGCGTCGAGCTCGGCGATCAGGTCGTCCTTGCTCAGGCCCGGGCGCCAGTCGGCCGGGTCCTTGAGGGTGATGGTGGTCTCGATCATCGACAGGGGCGCCGGATCGGTGGCGGTCTCGGCCCGGCCCACCTTGCCGAACACCGTCTCCACCTCGGGGAAGGTGCGGATGATGCGGTCGGTCTGCTGGAGAAGCTCCTTGGCCTTGGTGATCGACAGCCCGGGGAAGGTGGTCGGCATGTAGAGCAGATCGCCTTCCCAGAGGGGCGGCATGAACTCCGAGCCGATGCGCTGGAGCGGCACCGCCGTGATCAGCACAACGACGATCATGACGACGATCACGATCCAGCGTCGCCGCAGCACGAGATGCAGCAGCGGCGTGTAGGCGCGGCGCAGGAACCGCGAGACCGGATGCCGCTTCTCGCTGTAGATGCGGCCCCGCACGAACCAGAACATCAGCACCGGCACCGCGGTCACCGCCAGGATCGACGCCATCGCCATCGAGTAGGTCTTGGTGAAGGCGAGCGGCTTGAACAGGCGCCCCTCCTGCGCCTCGAGCGCGAAGACCGGCAGGAACGAGACCGTGATGATCAGCAGGGTGAAGAAGAGGGTCGGGCCGACCTCCTGCGCGGCGCCCAGGATGATCTCGAAGTGTGAGCGCTCGCCCTTGAACTCCTCGTAGTGCTTGTGGGCGTTCTCGACCATGACCACCGCGGCGTCGACGAGTACGCCGATCGAGATCGCGAT
>JAHEKO010000136.1 GCA_024638355.1 Acidobacteriota bacterium | reverse complement strand
AGTCCGGAACGGCCCAGGGGATGATCTCGACCCGGTCGTAGACCCGCTGAACCCGGATCGCGGGCAGCAGCTTCGCGGCGGCCACCTCGGTCGAGACGAGCACTCGCGAGCCGTCGGCGACAAGCTCCCAGGTCTCCTCGACCGCTCGCCCGGACGGGCTCGAGTACTCGATCACCAGCCGCCCGCCCCGGCGCCAGGACGCCGTCGCCTCGAGCGACTCACCGCGCAGGTCGCGGCGCCTGAACGCGCGGCCGTCGGTGTAGAGGGTGGCCTGGAAGGGCTGATCGGGCAGAGCGCTGGCGACGAGCAGCTCGGGATCGTGGTGTCGAACGGTGATCACGCGCGGCGCGGCCACCAGCGCCTCGACCTCTTCCCCGACCGCCTGTCGGCTGCCGCCGGAGCCGGCGGCACCCGACCCTCCCCGGCCGGCGGCGGCGGAGCGCCGCGACGGATCGATCGTATGGCGCATCGCCTCGGCGACGCGCTCCCTGGGATCGTCGCTCCGCTCTTCGTTGAGCTCCCAGCTGCCGGAAAAGTCGGGCGGCGGCGGCGTTTCGGCCGTCATCGCCGGCCACGAGATCAGCAGAGCGCAGCTCAGGGCGATAGCCGGGAGTCCGACTCGATTCAGCATCGGCACGTCGAAGAGTACACTCCACCGCGCCGGTTTCGGTCGCCCGCCTTCGATCGAAGGGAGCGGTGCGCCGGAGCGGCGCACGCCGGTCCCTTCAGCCGGCCATCGTCGCTTCGACGTCGGCGACGCTCTTGGGAATCGGGCGGCCCAGAATCCGGTAGCCGTCGGCGGTCACCAGAACGTCGTCCTCGATCCGGATGCCGCCGAAGTCGCGGTACTCCTTCACCGCTTCCCAGTTCACGAAGTCGGCGAACTTCCCCTCCGCCGACCAGCTATCGATGAGCTCGGGAATGAAGTAGATGCCGGGCTCTACGGCCACCGTCCAGTTGGGCTCCAGCGCCCGACCCAGACGCACGTAGGCGACTCCGAACAGCGGACTGCGGGTCACCCGCTCGTCGTAGCCGACGAGGTCCTCGCCGAGCGACTCCATGTCGTGCACGTCGAGCCCGATCATATGGCCGGTGCCGCACTGCAGGAAGGCGGCATGCGCGCCGAGCTCCACCGCCTCGTGCACATCACCTCGAGCCAGCCCGATCTGCTTGAGCCCCTCCATCTGGCTGCGAGCCGCGGTCTTGTAGACCTCGAGAAACGGCACGCCGGGGGCCACCGCCCGGGTCGCCTTGTCGAGTGCCTCGAGCACGATCTCGTAGATCTCGCGCTGCCGCGCGTCGAACCGGCCGCTGACCGGAAACGTGCGCGTGATGTCGCTCGCGTAGCCCTCCGGCGAGGTCGCGCCGGAATCGTGCACGACCAGCTGCCCCGCCTCCATGAGGTTGCCGTGGGCGTGATTGTGCAGCACCTCGCCCCTCACCGACAGAATGATCGGAAAGGAGACCGGCGAGCCGTGGCGCGCGTGGCACGCCTCGACCTCTCGCACGATCTCCCACTCGTGGCGCCCGGGGCGGGTGGCCCGCATGGCCGTGGTGTGGGTGTCGTGCGAGACTTCCAGGGCGCGCTCGATCTCTTCGACCTCGCGCGGCTCCTTGGGCGCGCGCAGCGCGATGACCGCCCGGGCCAGCTCTTCCGAGGCGTCCTCCGCGAGGCCGCCGGGCGGCGTTCCGAGCAGCGACGCCAGCTTCAGGGCGCCGTCACCGCGGTAGGTCGGCAGGTAGTGGATGCTCCTGCCGGAGCGGCGCGCCGCGCCCAGGTCGTCCGCGAGACGAGCGATGTCGCGGCAATCGGCGACGCCGACGCGCGCCCCGCGCTCGCCCAGGCTCGGCAGCGGCCCGGTCCATACGATGTCGTCCAGGGTGAGCTGATAGCCGTAGAGCGCCTCTTCGCCGCTGTCCAGATCGATCGTCGCCGCCAGGCCGGGCTGGTCGAGGCCCCAGAAGTAGCGGAATGAAGCGTCCTGCCAGAAGGGGTAGTGATTGTCTTTGTAGTTCATGGGCGCTTCGTCGTTGCCCAGAAACAGCGCGATACCGCCATCGATCCGCTCCGCCAGCTTGCGGCGGCGGGCGACGTAGACCTCTCGTTCGAACATGGCTCGATCCTACCCCGAGCGCGGGCGGCGGTCCGCGCGACTGATCGACGACGGCGTATAAGTCCGTCCTGTGTAACCGGTCACAGCCGCCATCGCTCGACCGCGTCTACCGTCGGGAGTAGAGCGATGTCAAAACGACGAATTCTCGTGACCGCCCTGGTGTCGGCGTTCGCCACGATCGGCGTGGCGGAAGCCAGCTGGCTCCACTTCGCCACTTCGGTTTTCAAGGCAGAGTCCAACCGGCAGAAACACCCGGCGACCCTGACCCAGACGCTGGTGATGCCGGAGGACGCGCCCGACTCCCAGATCTGCACCGCCTACTTCAACAACCTCAAGAGAAGGTCCGCGGGCAAGGTCTTCACCCGGGTAACTCATTCCCGCGACCTAGTCGACGTCGGCTCGTTCCAGCTCGACGGTAGCGTTCGCAAGAACGCCCACTTCACGTGCCGACCGGCCGGCGATCTCGAGGCCGGCGACATCCTCGTCTTCGAATTCCGCTTCGAACGGCTGCCCAAGCTGCGAATCAAGAAGAAGTCGACCGACTTCTTCAGCGCCCACGGCGTCGTGGTGCCCAGCGCCGGCGCCGCCGCCGCGGCCGGAGAGCTGGTGCACCCCGCCCCCAGCCGGGGCGGCTGGCAGCACTTCGCCTACTCGTTCTTCGCCGCCGATCGGGCCGGACTGCAGCACCCCAAGGATCTGATTCAGACGATCGTCGTTCCCAGACACGCCTCGGCGCCGCTGGTCTGCTCGAGCTACGGCAACAGCTCGGCCCAGGCGAGCCAGGGCACCATCTCTTCACGGATATCGATCGCGCGCAGCCTGCTCGATTTCGAGCAGCACCGCATGCGGGGGACGGTCACCAAGAATCGATTCCAGCAGTGCGTTCGGGTCGACGACCTGAAGGCCGGAGCGATCGTGGTCTTCGAGTTCGACTTCCAGGGCATGCCCGATCTCGGCACCAAGGGTGGCCGAGGGGAATGGGCCGGAATGCGCGGCGTGGTGTCGACAGCCGGCGAGCCCGACATGATGGCTCCCGATCCGCCGAGCCGTGACGATCCGCCCAAGGATCCCCCACCGAACGACCCGCCGCCGAACGACGATCCGCCGCCTCCGCCGCCGCCGCCACCGCCGCCACCACCACCACCTCCTCCTCCGCCGCCGCCACCGCCGCCACCACCGCCCTCGGGGCAGCTGTCGGCCGCGGATCAGCGCGCCGTCTCTTCGCTGCTGCTCAAGACGACAAAGACGCAGCTGTGGAGATCGAAGGGCAACTATCCCAAGAAGTGGACGGTCGTCGGACCCAAGACGCGGCCGAAGCCGGGAACCAACCAGCTGATCGCCAGCACGGCCGGCTATGGCAATACCATCGCCGCCGCGCACGCCGACTACGAGCGCAAGCAAGGCAAGCTTGCCGCGGGTAGTCTGCTCACCACCGAGCAGCGGCAGCTCATCGAGTGGTACTCGAAGATCGACGCCAGCGGCGGCCCGACGTCGCTCCGGCGGGACCTCGGCGGCCGCTACCACGGCGAGTTCTTCCGGCCGTCGAAGGGCGTGCAGCACAAGGGGCCGTTCGCCCGCATGACGCAGGCGCTCGCCTGGATGCGATCCCAGGGCCTCTAGCCTGACCGGCAGCACCGCTACGGCGCTCGGCTGCGCGGAGAAGAGGCCAGGCTAGAGTGCGACCGTGGCAGCGAATCTCCTGGCTCTCGGCGCCATCGCGCTGTGGGCGACTCTCGCCGCGTTCGGGGTTGAGCTCGCCCACGTTCCGCCGCTGCGCCTGACCGGCCTGGCGCTCGTTGTCGGCAGCCTGGTAGCGCTCCCCTGGTCGGGGTTCGATCCGCAACGCTGGCGCGTGCCGCTGCCGACCCTCGCTCTCGGCGTCTACGGGCTCTTCGGCTTCCACTTTCTGCTGTTCGTCGCCCTGCGCACCGCGCCCCCGGTCGAGGCGAATCTGGTCAACTATCTGTGGCCGCTGCTGATCGTGCTGCTCGCCCCGGTGTTGTTGCCCGGCCTTCGCCTGCGACGGATTCACGTCGGGGCGGCGACCGTCGGCTTCGCCGGCGCGGCCCTGGCGATCACCGGCGGCCGGGCGCCGGCCGGCGTCTCGTGGGGCTATCTGCCGGCCCTCGGCTCCGCTCTGATCTGGTCGACCTACTCGCTGGGAACCAAGCGAGTCGCCCCCTTTCCCACCGCGGCGGTGGGCGGCTTCTGCTTCGCCTCCGGAGCCCTGTCGCTTCTCGCCTCGCTGCTGATCGAGCCCGCCACCGCCCTCTCTCTCCGCGACCTGCTGTTGATCGGGGCGATGGGGTCCGGGCCGCTCGGCGCCGCCTTCTTTCTCTGGGACCGCGCGCTCAAGGAGGGCGACCCGCGCACGATAGGCGTGCTCGCTTTCCTCACGCCATTGGCGTCGACGGCGCTCCTGTTGTGGATCGAAGGCCGGCGCCCGACGATCTGGATCGCCTCCGCGGCGGCTCTGATCGTCGGCTCCGCGCTCGCCGTGGTGAGCTCGCCTCGCGACCGGGTCTAGCCGGGTCGTAGCGCCCGGCTCGCTTGCCGCTACGAGTCGCTCTCGGCGCCCGAAGACTCGGCTCGGACCGCCGATCGCGCCGCCAGGAGCAGGCCGATCGAAGCGCTACCCGCCACCAGGCAGCCGAACAGGAAGAGCAAGGCTTGGCTCAACGACGGGCTCCGGCCTTGAGCCTCGCGAGACCGCCGTCGACGCCCCACACCTGCCCCGTGACCCACTCACCCTCCGGACCGAGCAGCCAGGCGATGAGCCGGGCGATCTCTTCGGGACGGCCGGCGCGATCGAGGGCGTGGAGCTTCAACGACGCTTCGAGCGATCGCGGATTCGAGACGATCCGCTCGGTGAGTGGCGTGTCCACCAGGCCCGGCGCCACGGCATTCACCCGCAGGCCACGACCGGCGTAGGAGGCGGCGGCCGAGCGTGCTAAAGCCGCCACGGCACCCTTCGCCGCGGCGATCGCCTCGTGATTCGGCAAGCCGATCTCGGCGGCAGCCGACGAGACCAGAACGACGGAGCCACCCTTTTTCATAGCGCGAGCGGTCGCCCGCACCAGCGCGAACGCCGTCATCACGTTGGCTTCGAGCGTCTCTTGCAGCTCTTGCTCCGTCGTCAGGTGCGCCGGCTTCAGCAGCAGGGAGCCCGCGCAGCAAGCCGTTCCTCGAAGCTCGCCCTCGGCGGCGGCCTTCTTGACCAGCTCGTCGACCGCGACGAAGCTCGCTCCCTCGACGATCGCTGGGATGCCACCTATCTCCTCGGCCAGCGCCTCGACCGCGTCGGCATCGCGACCGCCGACGACGACCCGGGCGCCGCGCTCGGCCAGGAGACGGCTGAGCGCGGAGCCGACGCCACCGGTGGCGCCCAGCACCGCGTAGACGGGAGTGTCGGAAGAGCTCGTGGTTTCGCTCATCTCGAGGTACTCCGGCCGTGTCGCTCCAGCGCTACCTGAAGCAGACGGACCCGAACTCCCGCCCAGAGAGCGAGGATCGACGGCACCCAGATGCCGACGAACAGACCGTAGTCGTGTCGGTACAGGAACCACAGGCTCACGCTGCCCAGGAAGCTGGCGAGGGCGGCAAACAGGAAGAAGGCGTCTATGCGATCGTACATGGCGTTGAATTCCCTACGTTGTAATTAGAGATTCGTGGCGCCCCCAGCTACGGTTGCGGACGCAAACTGCGGTAGGCTACAACGGTCATGCCAGAAGGACTCGCGTTTGCCTCGGGGCTCATCGCGACCGGCGCCTCGGGATACGGCAAGGTCGCCGCCCAGCTTCTGTTCGAGCGGCACCCCGAGATCGAGCAGCGATTCGGCCAGGGCGCCTTCCGCAGCTGGAGCCTTCACCTGACGCAGCGGTCGAGAGAGCTCGCGGCGGCTCTCCTGGTCGAAGAGCCCGACCTGTTCGTCGCGGAGGTCAGCTGGTCGGAGATCAGCTTCAGCTCGCGGCAGGTCCCGACGGAGGACCTGCGGGCGAGTCTCCAGTGCCTCGCGGAAGCCCTGCAGGCGGAGCTTCCGGATCACCTGAGGGGGTTGCCGACGCCCTATATCGAGCGGGCCCTGGTGAGAATGTCCGAGCCGGCTGCGGCCAAGGAGCCCGCCCTCGGCTCGGACTCGCCGGAGAACAAGCTGGCTCTGCGCTATCTGGAGGCCGCGCTGGCGGGCAAACGCCGGGCGGCGATCGACCTCGTCCTCTCCGCGGTCGAAGACGGCCTGGACGTGCGCGCGGCCTATTCCGGCGTGCTCCAGGCGGCGCTGACCCACGTCGGCGAGCTGTGGCATGCGGGGGCCGTCAGCATAGCTCAGGAGCACTTCGTGACCGCGACCAGCGAAACGGTCATGACGCTGCTCGCCCACCGCTCGAGCCCGGAGACGGACGACGGCCGCACGGTGGTGGTGGCGCCGGTGCCCGGCAACATCCACCGGCTCGGCGCTCGGGCGCTGGCGCATCACTTCGAGCTGGCGGGCTGGAACACCATCCATCTCGGCGCCGACGTCCCGGCTGGGGAGCTGGCGCAGGCGCTCGAGCTTTTCGATGCTCACCTGCTGGCCTTGTCGGTCGCTCTGTCGACCCAGCTCCGCGGCGCCATCGAGACGCTGCGCGCCGCCCGTGAGATCCGGCCCGACGTCAAGATCCTGGTGGGCGGCAGGGTGTTCGCGGCCGCGCCCGAGTTGTGGCGCAAGATCGGGGCAGACGCCTCGGCCGCCGACCTTGGCGGAGCGCTCGAGGCGGCGGACCAGCTCGTTCAGCTCTGATCCGAATCGCCGTCGGCAGGAAGCTCCTCGCCGCGCTCGAGTCGCTCGCGGGCCTCCTCGAGCGTACGCCGGTCGCGCCGCTTCTCGTCATCCGAGCGGCGGCGCAGGCTGCCGAGAACCAGGTTCATGCGCGGGTTCCCCTCGAGCCGCTCGCGGTTGCGCTCGAGGAATCCCCAGTAGAGGCGCGTGATCGGACAGTTGCCCTTCGGATCGAAGCGGCAGGCGTCGCAGTAGTCGCCCATCTTGTGGATGTAGTTCGCCCCCGAGACGTAAGGCTTGGTGGTGAACAGTCCGCCCAGCGCCCAGGTGCCCATACCGAGCACATTGGGCTCGACGACCCAGTCGTAGGCGTCGGTAAAGGCAGCCCAGAACCAGTCGGTCAGCTCCCGTGGTCGCACCCCGAGGAGAGTGCCCAGGTTGGCCAGCACCATCAGGCGCGGAATGTGGTGCGTGTAGCCCTCCGACCAGACGTCTCGGACGATGGTGTCGAGGCACTCGAGGCCAGAGCTCTCGCCCCAGTAGGCGGGCGGCAGCGGCCAGTCGGCGTCGAGAGCCGAGGGGGCCGCGCCGCCATCCACGTCGGAGCTTTCCTCACCGCCCGGCCAGCCGTCGCCCGTCCATCGCTCCCATCCCCCGTCGCCGGGGGAGGATTCGACCGCGACCTCGCCCTCCGGAAGGCGCCGAAAGCCGTCGGTCTCCCGGTGGACGTGCCGCATGAACTCCCGCCACCCGAGAATCTGGCGCACGAAGCCCTCGCGGCTCTGGATCGGCAGGTCCGAGCCGGCGACCTCGCTCACCAGGCGCTTGGGGAGCAGCCGGTGCACATTCAACAGCCCCGAGACGCGGGTATGGAAGAGGCTCCGGGAGCGATGAGACATCGCGTCCTCGTAGGGACCGAAGTGCTTCATACACGACTCGAGAGCCCAGCTCCACAGCCGATCCGCGTCCTTGCGGCTGGCGGGGAGCGATTCGAGGTCGACGCGGCCCGGGTGGCGCTCGAAGCGCTCTTCGATCAGGCCGCCGACCTCACGCGTGATGTCGTCGGGTTCGAAGGACGGCGGCTCCGGAGCTTCCGGCTCGCCTCGCCACGGCTGGCGGTTGTCGGCATCGAAGCTGAACTTCCCGCCCTCGGGCTTGCCGTCCTCCATCATGAGGCCGCTGTCGCGCCGCACCCGCCGGTAGAACGAGTCCATCTTCCAGGGAGGTTCTCCCGACGCGCTTCGCTCGAACTGCTCGGGAGTGGTCAGCCAGCCCTCGTGCGGAACGACCTCCAGCCCGCCCGCTTCGACCAGGGGCTCGAGCTCCGCCCGCAGCTCGCGCTCGGCCGGCTCCATCAACCGCAGCGGGCCGAGCTTGTCGACCAGCGGCTCGAGCGCCTCGGCGTAGGACCCCTCGGCGGCCACGTGCTCTACCGCCACGCCGCGCTCCGCCTGCTCGAGGGCGAAGTGGCGTAGGTTGGCGAGCAATAGCGCCAGCTTCTGGCGGTGGTAGGGACGCCTCTCGCCCTTGGCCGTCGACTCGACCACGACGATGCCGAGCTCCTCCGCCGGCTCCTCGGCGAGAGGGCCGATCTCGGCACTCAGCTGGTCGTAGGGCACGAACAGCCAGCGCCGATCCTCGGAAGACGGGTTGACTTCCTCGAGGCGACTGCGGAATCGCGTCATCGGCCGCCGGCCACGCTCATTCCGCCGCCGAGTCTTCCGACCCGCCCCAACGCTCGAGGTAGTTGGAGAGCCGCAGCTTCCGCCGCGTGCTCTTCGAGGTCATGTAGCGAACCTTGCCGAAGATCTCGCGCTCCGGGCCCCAGGCGCGGTCGAATCGGCCGAGCACCCAGAAGATGCCGCTGTAGGAGTTCGGATTGCGGCCGTCGATGGCGTACTTGTTGTTGAGCTCGATCATGATCTCGAGCGCTTTGCGCGGAGAGTCCGTCCAGTGCAGGATCTTCTTGCCCCAGAGCATCCTCAGGTAGTTGTGGATGCGCCCATCGGCGCGCAGCTGGCG
>JAHEKO010000634.1 GCA_024638355.1 Acidobacteriota bacterium | reverse complement strand
ATGTTCTTCACCGAGATGGACGAGCGCGAGTTCGCGGTCAAGCCGATGAACTGCCCGACGCACTGCCTGATCTATGGCAACCAGCTGCGGTCGTACCGCGATCTGCCGATCCGCTACGCCGACTTCGGCCGGCTTCACCGCTACGAGCGCAGCGGCGTCACCTCGGGACTGACGCGGGTGCGCAGTTTCTGTCAGGACGATGCCCACATCTTCTGCACCGACGAGCAGATCGAGCCCGAGGTGAACGCTTCGGTCGACATGCTCAAGGAGATCTACGACACGATCGGCTTCACCGAGCTCGACATCGAAGTGTCGACGCGGCCGGAAAAGTCGATCGGCACCGCGGAGATCTGGGAGCGGGCGGAGCAGGCGCTCCAGGACGCGCTGCGGCAGCGGGGCATCGACTTCCGCATCGCGCCCGGCGAGGGCGCCTTCTACGGCCCGAAGATCGACTTCCACGTCCAGGACGCGCTGGGTCGCGGCTGGCAGCTCGGCACCATCCAGCTCGACTACTTCCTGCCCGAGAGATTCGACCTCAAGTACGTCGGCGCCGACGGCGCCGAGCACCGCACGGTCATGCTCCACCGCGCGCTGCTCGGCTCGATCGAGCGCTTCATCGGCATCCTGGTGGAGCACACCGGCGGCGCCTTTCCGGTCTGGCTGGCGCCGGTGCAGGCCGTCGTCCTCCCGCTCTCCGAGAAGGTGGCGGAGTTCGCCGGCTCGGTGCACGAGCGGCTGCTCGCCGCCGGCGTCCGTGCCGAGCTCGACGACCGCAACGAGAAGCTCGGCTACAAGATCCGCGAGGCCCAGGTGCAAAAGGTCCCCTACATGCTGGTCGTCGGTCCGCGCGAGGCCGAGGCCGGGGCGGTGGCGCTGCGCCTGAGGACCGGCGAGGATCTGGGCGCGGTGCCGGTGGAGGAGTTCCTCGATCGCTTCGAGCGGGTGGCGGTCGCCCGCTCTCTCGAGCTCTAGCCTGCATGTCTCACCAGCCTTCTACTGCGGCGTCGTATCTGCCTGCATCTGCGAGACTTCCCAAAGTCGGGCTCCTCGACGTACTGCGAGTACGCCTCCGGTGCCGGACTTTGGCAAGCCTCGCATCTACAGGCACCTACGCCACCTCGCGACGAAGTTGGTGAGAAATGCAGGCTAGCCTGATCTTCTCACCGGCGGCTCGCGACGAAAGCCGGTGAGAAGCCCAGGCTAGCGCGTGACCGGCTGCCCCGTCGTGCCGACCGGTACGCGCCAGATGCGGCCGCCGCGGCCGCCGTTGAAGGTCGTCGAGACGTAGATCGACTCGGGATCGAACTCGCCTTCACCGAAGGCGATACTGGCGGCGCCGTACACTTCGCGGGCGATCAGCACCAGCTCCCCGGAGCGGGGATCGAAGCGCCAGATCTCGCCCGCCTTGCCGTTGGCCGCGACGTAGACCCGGCCTTCTCGATCCATCGCCAGGCCGTCGTTGGCCGCGTACGGTCCGAGCCGGGCGACCCGTCGGGCGGCGCCGACCGGCTTGCCGTCTTCCAGCGGCAGGGCCCAGAGCGAGTCGTCGGGCACCACCGGGCGGATGCTCTTGAAGATCTGCGCCACGTAGAGAGTCGAGCCGTCGTCGGAGAGCGCCAGGCCGTTGGGATGCGGCACCGCGGTCGAGAAGAGAAGCGGCTTGCGGTCCCGGCCGACGACGTAGATGTCGCTGGTCGCGTCGTCGGTCACCAGCATCGAGCCGTCGTTTCTGAGCAGGATGTAGTTGGGATCGCCGATGCCGGTGACCCACTCGGTCTTCTCACCCTCCGGCGTCACCCGCCAGACGATGCCGTCGTCGTTGCGATCGTGCTTGAAGGCGTTGGTCGGACCGAAGTCGGCGACGAGCAGGTCTCGCGGCCCGATCGACGCCAGCCCCAGGTTGGAGTGCAGGTCGGCGACCCGCCGTACCCGGCCGTCGGGAAAGACCTGCCAGAGCGCCTGGTTGGCGGTGACGTAGAGGTCGCCCTCACCGTTGAAGGCTATGCCTTCGGACCGGCGGAAGGGCTCCTGCAAGATCTGCACGGCGGCGACCGGGAAGACGATCGGTGCCTCTTCGTCCTGGCCCAGGGACGGGGGGGCGGCGAAGAGTGCGATCGCGGCGATGGGAGCGGTGAGCAACGTCCAGGCATTCATTTTCGAACCTAGTTTACGGCGGGAAGCTCCAGCCGGCTTCGGTATACTCCCGTCACCATTTCGAATCACGGTCTCGGTGATCGCCGCTACGGCGGCGGGAACGCCGGGGAGATCAACGGAGGCAGGAATGAACAAGCCGACTATCGGACC
>JAHEKO010000135.1:5365-8916 GCA_024638355.1 Acidobacteriota bacterium | reverse complement strand
ACCATCCCGATGAACGACCAGCGAACGACCCCCTCGAGCCACGTCCGATCGTCGCGCGCCAGCTCGGCGGCGGGACGCCACCAGCGTCCGCTCCCTCGCCACAGCCGATAGTTGGCCCAGAGCGACATCGGCAGAGTGCCGGCATAGAGGAGCGCCTTCGCGCCGCTCAGTAGGGGCTCGAGCCGGACCGCCGCCAGCGAGCCGATCCACCGGCCGAAATCGAGGCAGAAGAGCTCGGCGCTCAAGGCGAACGAGGCGTAGCGCGCCCAGTAGATCGCCGCTCGCAGCGACGTGTTGAGCAGGAAGAACCACTTGCCGCTGCCGGCGCCCGGCAGGAGCATCGGCGCCGTCGCCATCATCACCAGGTAGGGAATCAGAGAGGCGAGGACCACCGCGGCGGCGGCCACGGCCCCGCCGAGGTGCGGCCGCACGTACCCGCGCCACCAGAGAATGAGGCTGATCAGCGCGAGGGGCAGGGCGTGGACCGCCAGCTGGAGCGCCAGGCCCAGGACCAGGATGTGCGCGAAAGTGATCCAGAAGCTCGGCCGCCGGCGCAGATGGAAGGCGGTCCACAGGTGCAGCGCCCCCGCCAGGAACAAGAAGTTGGGGTTCCAGATGAATGCCGAGTGGTAGAGGCGCCACGGGTTGAGCCAGTAGAGAACGGCGAACAGGAAGCGGGCCTCGGGCCCGAGAACCCGGCGAACCAGTCGGTCGAGCAGCAGATAGGCGACGAGATGGGTCACGAGCGTCAGGGCCGCGACCGCTCGGTGGTCCGGCCACACCAGGAGCGGCAGGCCGACGACCGCGGCGGTCAGCCCGCCCGGGGTGAAGAGCCCCGCCGTGGTCGGGTTGCCGTGCACCGGCCAGTCGCCCTCGAACGCCAGCCGCCAGCCCAGGGCCAGAAGATTGAGCTGATCGCCGGCCACCTGGCTCGCCGTCACCCCGGCGACCGAAAGCCCGACGCCGATCAGCAGTGCCAGGCCGATCCAGCGGCGGTCTTCGAGGCGCATCAGCGGCCGAGAGCTCCCGCCCGCCGGCTGCGCCGCTCGGGCAGGGAAGCGAGCGCGCCGGCCAGGTCGCGGAGCGAGCGGAGATTGTGCACCGGCAGGAAGTCGTCGATGAACGGCAGCGCCGCCGCCATCCCCTCGACCAGCGGCTGATACTCGGGGTGCCCGAGGTGGGGGTTGAGCCAGATCAGGCGGTGGCAGCGGTGGCTCAGGTAGCGCATCTCCCGCCGCAGCTCGGAGACGTCGCCGCGCTCCCAACCGTCGCTGACCACGATCACCACCGCGCCGCGTCGCAGGACGCGCCGTCCCCACTGCCGGTTGAAGGCCGCGAGCGACTCGCCGATGCGGGTACCGCCCGACCAGTCGAGGATCTCGTTCGCCGCCTGTTCCAGGGCGATCTCGATGTTGCGCACGCGCAGGTGGTGGGTGATGCGCGTCAGCCGGGTGCCGAACACGAAGCACTCGACATCCGACAAGCCCTGGATGGCGCCGTAGAAGAAGTGGAGCAGGAGGCGCGAGTACTTTTCCATCGAGCCGCTGATGTCGGCCAGCAGAACGATCGGCCGCTCCTTGATCTTGCGGCTCAGGTGGCGCAGGCGCAGCGGCGTGCCGTCGTGGCGCGCGGCCTCGCGCAGCATGCGGCGCAGGTGGAGGCGGGCGCCGCGCCGGTCGGGTACCTGGCGGCGGCTCCGGCGGCGGCTCACCAGCCAGCGGATGTCGCGAATCTGTCGGCGCACCTCGTCCAGCTCGTCCGGCGTCAGGTCGGAGAAGTCCTTGTGCTGCAGCACCTCGGCGGCGCTGAACGAGCCGGCGCGGTCGCCGACCTCGACCTCCGGGTCGTCGTCGGCCGGCGCGCCGGAGAGCACGCTGAAGGCATCGAAGCGCTGCTCCGCATCGCGCATTCTCGGAGCTCGGGCCGGGCGCGGCAGGCGCAGCTCGGTGCCGCGGCTCTGGGCGCGCCAGAAGAGCTCGAAGACCGTCGCGAACAGGCGCAGATCCTCCTTGCGAGTGACCAGCAGGGCGCGCGCGGCGTGGAAGACCTGCTCGCGGCTGCCGACGTCGATCCAGTCGAGCGCCCGGGCGAAGGCTCGGGTCTGCTCGGGGGAGAGCGGCAGCCCGGCCTGGCGCAGGAGGCGGCCGAAGAGGACCACGTTCTCGAGCAGCGACATGGGCGTCGGGAGGGCCCGGTCCTCCCCTACGACACCTCGGCGATCAACTTCGCGCAGCGCGGCCGCAGCCGATCCACGTCGTCCTGGTACTTGAGCAGGAAGCCGAGGGTCGACTCGACGATCTCCGGCGCCAGCCGCTTCGAGTCCAGATGGGTCAGAGCCTCGGCCCAGTCGAGCGTCTCGGAGACGCCGGGCAGCTTGTAGAGGTCCTCTTCGCGCACCGCCTGGACGAAGGCGACCACCTGTCGGCTCAACTCTTCGGTCAGTCCCGGCACCTTGCGGCGCACGATCTCGATCTCCTTGTCGAGCGCCGGGTAGTCGATCCAGTGGTAGACGCAGCGGCGCTTGAGGGCGTCGTGCACCTCGCGCGTGCGGTTCGAGGTGATCACCGTGACCGGCTTGTGGCGCGCGCGGATGGTGCCGAGCTCCGGGATCGTGACCTGGAAATCGGAGAGAAGCTCGAGCAGGAAGCTCTCGAACTCCTCGTCCGCGCGGTCGAGCTCGTCGATGAGGAGCACCGGCGCCCGCTCGTGACCGCGATCGATCGCCTGGAGCAGCGGCCGCCGCAGCAGGAACTCCTCGGTGAAGATGTCGCCGCCGTTGGCGTCGTCGGCGCCGCGGCGCGCCTGGATCGCCAGCAGCTGGCGCGGGTAGTTCCACTCGTAGACCGCCTGGCTCACGTCCAGGCCTTCGTAGCACTGCAGGCGGATCAGAGGCGCGTCGAGCGCGCGGCTCAGGACCTTCGCCACCTCGGTCTTGCCCACACCCGGCTCGCCCTCCAAGAAGAGCGGCCGCTGCATCTTGAGCGCCAGGAAGAGGGAGGTGGTCAAGCCGGCGTCGGCGATGTAGGCGTGCCGCGCCAGCTCCTCGTCAGTGAGATCGATCGAATCGAACATCGTTTGGACGCACTCAGGGTAGCAGCAGGAGCCGCCTGGGAGCAGCTATCCTAGAGCAATGAAATCGGGCCAGGTGGTTCTCGTCACGGGCGCCGGTAGCGGCTTCGGGCGCCTCACCGCGCGGCGGCTGATCGAGCGCGGCCATACCGCGGTGGCGACCATGCGCGCTCCCGCCGGCCGCAATCGAGAGACCGCCCGAGAGCTCGAGCGGTTCGCCGCGGAGTGCGACGGCTCGGTTCAGGTTCTCGAGCTCGACGTCACCCGCGACGACTCGGTCGAAGCCGCGGTGGCGGCCGTCCTCGAACGCCACGGCCGGATCGACGCGGCCGTCAACAACGCCGGATTCGGCATGTCGGGAATGGCCGAGGCGTTCACCGCGGCCGAGATGCGCGACCTGTTCGAAGTCAACCTGTTCGGCGCCCAGCGCGTCAATCGCGCGGTGCTGCCGGCGATGCGGGCGGCGGGCTCGGGGCTTCTGG
>JAHEKO010000135.1:0-5265 GCA_024638355.1 Acidobacteriota bacterium | reverse complement strand
ATGGCCGAGGCGTTCACCGCGGCCGAGATGCGCGACCTGTTCGAAGTCAACCTGTTCGGCGCCCAGCGCGTCAATCGCGCGGTGCTGCCGGCGATGCGGGCGGCGGGCTCGGGGCTTCTGGCGCACGTGTCGAGCACCTTCGGGCGCTTCGTCGTCCCCTTCGTCGCCCCCTATGCCGCGTCCAAGTGGGCGCTCGAAGCGCTGGCCGAAAGCTACCGGCTGGAGCTGGCCGGCACCGGCGTCGATGTGGTCATCGTCGAGCCGGGCGCCTTCGAGACCGGCCACGCCGCTCGCATCGTGCCGGCCAACGATGGCGACCGAGCGGCGAGCTACGGCGAGCTGGCCGACGTGCCCGCGGCGATGTGGGCGGGCTTCGTGGCCAGGCTCGAGGCGGCGTCGCCCGACCCGCGGATGGTGGCCGTTGCCCTGGTGCGAGCGATCGAGGCGGAGCCGGGGAGCCGCCCGCTGCGCGTCGTGGTCGACCCCGTGACCGGCGGTGGGACCGTGGAGGATCTGAACCGGAGATCGCGGGAGCTGCGCGAGAGGTTCTTCGCGGAGATCGGCGTCGCCGAGGCGCTCGAGGATCGGGTGGGCTGAGCGGCGGCGGAGCCGTGTACGTCACAACCGAGAGCTCGGCCGTCGCGTACCATTGTTTCGCAGCGCGGATGACGTTCCTGCGCGGGACGGTGGCACCGAGGTTGCACGCCGTCGGCGGCAACAGCGAGTGGGGGATCGAGCGTGACGGACAGACAGGTGAAATGGAAAGTGGGCTCTACGGTGGCGTTGGCCTTGAGCGCCGCTCTGGCGCTTTCGGCATGCGGGTCGGGCAGCCGCCCGCCGCGAGCCAATCCGGCGGTCAAGGTGAGCATCGAGCCGGCGACGCCGCCCGCCGCGGCCGGCACGGCAGGCGAACAGACCGATCCGGCGGCGGCCGCCGCCGAGCTGGAGCGCCTCTACGCCGAGCTGGAGACCCAGATCCAGCAGTTTGAAGAGGGCCTCGGCCTGGTGCTCGAGGGCGAGCAGGCGCTGGGCGGCGAGCAGGTGGCCGCGGCGACGGCCGCCATCCGACTCGGCACGCTCGAGTGCTCGCGGCGCGACGACTGCGATCTCGACGTCTTCTTCGCCGCCTACGACTATCTGCTCGATCAGCAGAACTCGGCGCTCCAGGACCAGGGGTTCCGGCTGGTCGAGTTCGCCAGCGAGTTCGAGACGGAGCCGGGCGGCGACGATCCCGACGCGGCCGTGCCCGAGCTCTACCGAGCGGATCCGGCCGAAGTCGAGCGCTCGGCCAACCTCTTTCGCGGCACCGATCTGCGCGAGCTGATCAACGTCAACGGCCCGGTGAAGGCCGCCCTCGACGACTGGCTCACCTGGATGCGCCCGAACCTGCTCAGCTCGTGGCACAACTACCAGTTCCTGCGCTCCCAGATGGCGCCGATCTACGAAGACGCGGGTCTTCCCGAGGCGCTCCTCTTCGGCATGCTGGCCACCGAGAGCGGGGGCAAGGTGCACGCCTACTCGCGCGCCGGCGCGGCGGGACCGCTGCAGTTCATACGGTCGACCGGCCGTGCCTACGGGCTGCGCGAGGTGGGCGGCTTCGACCAGCGCCTCGATCCCGCCTCCGCCACCCGTGCCAACGTCGCCTACCTGAACGACAACCTGGTCCGGTTCAACAACGACCTGGAGAAGGTGCTGGCCGCCTACAACGGCGGCGAGAATCGCATGCGTCGGATCCAGCGCAGCTACGGCGAGACGCCCTTCTGGGACCGCCGCGTCTACTACCAGTTCCCGCGCGAGACGCGCGACTACGTGCCGCGGGTGCTGGCCGCCGCGCTTCTCTTTCTCGAGCCGGAGCGCTACAACCTGGAGCTGCCCGAGCTCGAAACGAACACCGAGCGGCTGCGCCTGCGCAACGAGATCTCGCTGGCCGAGCTCGCGGTATGCCTGGGGCAGGAGGGCAGCCCGACCGGCTGGTTCCGGACCCTGCGCAACCTCAACCCGCGCCGCGAGGCCGGCCGACGGATCGACGCCGGCGACGAGGTCGTGATCCCCGCGCGGGTGGTCGGGACCTACGAGGCGAACTGTATCGAAGGCGAGCTTCTGGCGAGCGCGCGCGAGCTCAACGAGGCCAACTACCCCGCCCGGCCGAGCATGTTCTCCTACCAGGTGCGGAGCGGCGACACCCTGGGCCGGATCGCCTCCCGCTATCCGTGCGTCGGGCTGCGCGAGCTGGCGGAGATCAACCGCGTCCGCGGCCCGCGCTACATGATCCGGGTCGGTCAGACGCTGCGCATTCCGGACTGTCGATAGGATCATCGTCCGGCAGTGAGACGGCGGAGCCAGAGAGACCACGGCCGGGGCGGAGCGAGCCGTCGCCCGCGCCGGGGCGCGGGCCCTTTCGCCGCGCCGATCCTGGTGGCCCTCTGCCTGCTCGCGACCCCCGGGCTCGCGACCAAGGCGCCCCTCAACGAGCGTCACGAGGCTTGGCTGGTCGAGGTCGACCCGCTGATTCTGAGCAGCGAGAAGCGGGTCTTCAGGGGCCTCGCGACCGACTACCAGCGCGATGCTTTCATCGATCGCTTCTGGCGTGAGCGCGACCCTCATCCCGAGACCGCGCGCAACGAGCTCAAGGAGCGCTACACCCGCAGGGTGCTGCAGGCGCGCGCCCTCTACGGCAACCTCGGCGACGACCGGGCCAGGATCTACATGGTGCACGGCGATCCGGCGGTTCGCGAGGAGATCCGCTGCTCGGGCAGCTACAGCTCGGCCGAGATCTGGTTCTACAGCGGCAGCGAGCACGTCTCCTACGAGGTGCTGCTGATCTTCCTGACCCCGCGCGACAAGCCGGCGTTCCTCTGGCACCCTTCGGTCGGCAACGCCGAGATCCAGATCAGCCAGGCGAGCCGCTGCATCGGCGGCGAGAAGCTCCAGGTCGCGGCGAGCTCGATTCGCGGCCGCGGCGTCGACTGGCAGCTCGCCTTCCAGGGGATGGTGTCGAAGCCGCGTCCGAGGAACCAGGAGTGGCTGGCGACCTTTCAAGCGTTCACCACCGCGCTTCCGGAGGACGCCGACACCTTCGACGCCGACATCGCGTTCAGCCACCCCGGCCGCTATCAGCATCGGACGGTAATGCAGGGGATGCTGACCGTGCCGGTCGAAGCGATCGCGGTGGGGGACAGCCTCGGCTTCCGCTCCTACAACTTCGAGCTGACCGGCGAGGTCATCCGCGAGGACAAGCTGTTCGAGAACTTCCGCTACAAGTTCTCGTTTCCCGTCGACGACTACCTGGGGATCGAGATCCCGCTGGCCTTCCAGCGCTATCTGCGGCCGGGGGAGTACCGGCTCATCCTGAGGCTCGAGGACCTGAACGGCGAGTCGTACTTCCGCTACGAGAACCAGCTCGTGGTGCCGGCGGTCGAGAATCGGTTCACGCCCCCGACGGTGCTCGACTCGACCACCGCCAAGCTCTTCGCCGAGGCCACGGCGGCCGTCGAGCGCGGCGACACCTCGATCCGGATCGTGCCGCCGCGCTCGCTCCTGCAGCGCGGCCTGGTGCGCTTCGACACCCTCGCCGTCGGCGAGGAGATCGCCAAGGTCGCCTTCATCCTCGACGACCGCCGGCTCCTGACCAAGACCCGACCCCCCTACAACGTCGAGATCGACCTCGGCGAGTTTCCCGAGCCCCACGCGCTGCGGGTAGAGGCGATCGACTCGGCCGGCGAGGTGGTGGCGGCCGACGAGATCCAGCTCAACGCCGCCGGCGAGCGCTTCGCCGTCAAGCTGCTCGAGCCGCGCGCCGGGGTGACCTACAGCCGCAGCCTGCTCGCCCGGGCGCGCATCGAGGTGCCCCGGGGCCAGGGCCTCGAGCGGCTCGAGTACTACCTGAACGACAACCTGATCGCGACCCTCTACCAGCCGCCGTTCGCGCAGCCGATCGCGCTGCCGCCGGTCGGGGAGCTGATCTACGTGCGGGCGGTGGCCTATCTGGGCGACGGTCGGGCGGCCGAGGACCTCGTCTTCATCAACGCTCCCGATCATCTCGAGCAGATCGACGTGCAGATGGTCGAGCTCTACACCACCGTGCTCGACCCGGCCGGTCGGCCGGTGCTCGGCCTCGAGTCGGCCGACTTCGAGGTGTTCGAGGACAAGGAGCGCCAGGAGCTGCTCAAGTTCGAGACCGTCGAAGACCAGGCGATCCACGTCGGCATCCTGTTCGACAACTCGGCGTCGATGGGGCCGCTGCTCGACTACACCCGCGTCGCGGCCCTGCGCTTCTTCCAGGAAGCGCTCACGCCCCGCGACCGGGCCGCGGTGATCACCTTCAATCGGCTGCCGCGGCTGGCGGTCGGCCTGACCAACGACCTGCGTCGGCTCGGCGGCGGCCTTGCCGGCCTCACCGCCGAAGGCGAGACCGCGCTCTACGACAGCGTGATGTTCGGCCTCTACTACTTCGCCAGCGTGCGTGGCCAGCGCGCGCTGCTGCTGCTCTCCGACGGCCGCGACGAGGCGAGCCGGTTCGACTTCGAGGAGACCCTCGACTACGCCCGCCGGGCGGGTGTCACCCTCTACGCCATCGGTCTCTTCCGCGGCGGAGCGGACGTGCGAGCGAAGCTCGAGCAGCTCGCCGACGAGACCGGCGGGCGGGCCTTCTTCCTCGACGACCTGGCCCAGCTCTCGGAGGTCTACTCGCTGATCCAGCAAGAGCTCCGGTCGCAGTACCTGCTCACCTATCAGTCGTCCAACCAGGAGGACCCCGAGTCCTTCCGCGAGATCGAGGTCAAGCTGGCCCACAAGGATCTGACCCCGAGGACGCTGAGCGGCTACTATCCGTAAGGAGAGCTACGCGCTCTCTCGCGCCCGCCGGGAACGGGTAGGGGCAAGCCAGCGCTAGAGCTGTAGACTGCCTCGGGGCTCATCCCCTATGTCCGAATCGACCCCTACCCTTTCGTTCGAGACGTTCTGGCAGTGGATCCTGCAGCACGTCAACTGCATCCTGCGCGCCGGGACCCAGGACGCCCTGCTCTTCGACGACGAAGACCTGCACTGGCACTTCTCGATCGACGGGTCGACGGTCTTCGTGCAGGTGATCCGCGGCAAGCGACTCATGGGGGAGCTGGCCATCGACACCTCGCGGGTGGCGTACGTGCAGGCGCTCGCCGAGGAGCCCGAGGGCGAGTGGGCCTTCGAGCTGGTGAGCGAGGAGGGGACCGAGCTCCAGGCCGCCTACTTCTTCGTCCTCTCGCACAGCTTCGACGAGAGCGCGAT
>JAHEKO010000633.1 GCA_024638355.1 Acidobacteriota bacterium | reverse complement strand
CGTGACCGGCGACGCTGTTCTGGTTGAGGGTCAGGATCTGCTCGCGCCCGGCGACCTCGGCCACGATCGGCGTGGTGTAGGTGCCGGTGTCGGTACCGCCTCGCCAGCGGGGCTCGCCGCTTCGGCGGTCGTAGGCGGCCAGCGAGAGGCCGCGGCGGCCGAGCTGAACCACCACGAGATCGTCGACCACCAGCGGTGACGACGGGAGCCCCCACTCGGGCTGGCTCGCGCCGTTGTCCGTCAGAATGTCGCGCGACCAGAGGCGGGTGCCGTTCTCGAGGTCGAGCGCGTTCAGGATGCCGGTCGCTCCCAGGGTGTAGACCCGCCCGTCGAGCACGGTCGGCGTCGCCCGGGGCCCGCTGCCGGCGATGGTGGTATCGAAGGGAGCGCGATCGGCGTGCACCCAGACCTGGTCGCCGGTGGCGAGGTCGTAGCGCACCACCACCTCCTGATCGCCGCGCTGCTCCTGGGTGACCGCGGCGTTACCCACGATGGCGAACGCCGACCACCCCTCGCCGACCTCGCGCCGCCAGATCTCCTCGGGTGGCCGCGCCTCCCAGTCGCGGGCCAGCCGGGGTCCGGGCAGAACGGCATCGCGGCCGGGGCCGTAGAACTGCGGGTAGTCGTTGGGTCCCGGCAGGGTCGGCGCGGCGGCCTTCCTCGCCGGCTCGAAGCTGCGCTCGCCCGCCCAGCGGAAGCCGACGATCGGCATGAGGTTGCCGTCTACGCCCTGGATCTCGAACAGCAGGACGACGGCAGTGGCGAGCGCCGCGATACCCGCGAAGCAGGCCAGCCGGGTGCGTTTCGGCAGGCGCGAGAAGAGCACCAGCCAGGCGGCGAGCAGGAGAACGCCGAAGAAGAGGGTCGGGAAGGTCGCGGTCCAGCGCGTCTGGACGCTCGGCATCGGACCGAGCCAGAAGAACAGCAGGAGTCCCGCCATGACGGCGAGGATCAGCGCGGCGGGCCACCAGCGGACGGGCTGCGATTCAGGCATTTCCGGCATTCTGGGCGAGGGCTGGCGAGAAGGTCAGGCTAGGCGTCGGGGAGGCGGAGTCGGCCGGCGGCGAGGCCGGTGATCGAGCCCAGGTAGAGGGTGTCGCCCCACTGCTCGACCGACGTCACGTTCGGAAAGTGCCGGCCGGCCGGATCGTGGAGGCTGCGGACGATGCGGCCGTCGCCGCCGAGCTGCACGATCAGCCCGTAACGGCGGCCGCCGGGAACCAGGAACTCGGGCAGGCGCGCCACCAGGCCCTTGAGCCAGGCGCGCGGATGGACCACGCGGTCGAGAAGATCGGTGCGCACGGTGAAGAGCGCCAGCCAGAAGCCGCCGCGGCCGTCGCTCGAGATGCCGTCGGGAAAGCCCGGCAGGTTGTCGGCGAAGAGCTCGCTCTCGCCTTGCCGCGGCCCCCTCAGCCAGACGCGGTGCACGCGGTAGCCGAAGGTCTCGGCCACCAGCACGAAGGCGCCGTCGGCCGCCACCGCGACGCCGTTGGCGAAGTGCAGCCCGTCGAGCAGGACGCGCGCCGAATCGTCGGCCGGGTCGAGCTCGATGAGGCGCCCGGAGGGGTCTCCCTCGAAGGGCGCCAGATGGAGCTGCCCGTGACGAACGCGGGTGCTGGCGTCGGAGAGGTAGACGCGGCCGTCGGGCGCCACGTCGACGTCGTCGGCGAAGCCGATCGCGACCCCCTCGGCCGCGGTGAGTCGAGGCGCTGAACGGCCGTCGGGGTCGATCGCCACCAGACCTCTCTCGGCGTCGGCCACCCACAGGGTGCCGGCACGATCGAAGTCGAGGCCCACCGGCCGCCCGCCCGTATCGGCGAAGTCTTCGATGCGCTCGCCCCGCGGCGTCTCGACCACCCGGGCGATCTTCCCGCCCTCGAGCCCGCAGTAGAGGCGGCCCTCGCCGTCGAGCTCGACGTCTTCGGGACCCGGCAGCCGGCCCGCGCCGATCAGCTCGACCGCGGCGAGAGCCTCGTTGGGGGCGAGCGCGCCCGCCAGCGGTTGGGCCTCCGGTGGTCTCCAGGCCTCGATCGGCACCGGCAGGGGCCGCAGAACGAGGGCCGCGCCGGCCACCAGGAGCAGGGCGAGGAGTCCAAGGACGAAGCGCCGCACGGGCGCATTGTACGCGTGGCCCGCGACCGGTGGAGCTGCGGGCTGCCGTAGAATCGCGCCTCTCGATGAGTGAACCGTCCGTCAAGGGCCGCGGGGCCCTGCGCGCGGCGTCGATGCTGCTCGCCGCCCTCCTCCTGCTCGGGGTCCTCTGGGCGGTCGCGCGGGTCGCCGTCTATCAGCAGACCGACGATCGC
>JAHEKO010000134.1:3519-8935 GCA_024638355.1 Acidobacteriota bacterium | reverse complement strand
GTCGCTCAAGAGGAAGGCGACGACGGCGCCGATCTCGTCGGTGGTGCCATAGCGGCCCATCGGGATGCGGGCCACCGACTCCGCGCTCTCCGGATAGCTGTCGACGAACCCGGGCAGGACGTTGTTCATGCGAATGCCGAGCCCGGCGTAGGCGTCGGCGTAGAGCTTGGTGAAGCTGCCCAGCGCCGCGCGCAGGCTGGAAGAGATCGGAAACGCCGGATCGGGCTCGTAGGCGGCGAAAGTCGAGATGTTGACGATCGAGCCGCGGCCTTCGACCTCGAAGATGGGCGTGACGATCCGGCACATCTCGACCACGTTGAGGAGCAGCAGGTCGAGGCCCGCGTGCCAGTCTTCGGCCGACAGCTCGAGCAGCGCCCCCTTGGCCGCGTGGCCGGTGTTGTTGACCACGCCGTCGAGCCGGTCGTAGCGGCTCAGGCAGAGATCGACCACCGCCTGCAGGTCCTCGACCCGGGTCACCGAACCGGTATGGGCGACCGCTCCGATCTCCCGAGCCAGCGCCTCGGCCCCGCCGCCGTTCGACATCAGCGCCAGATCCCAGCCTTCGCTCGCCAGCTTGCGGGCGATGCTCGCGCCCATTCCCTTGCCGGCGGCGGTGACGACGGCGGCGGGCCGGGAGATCGTCATTCGGCCGGCAGCACGACCAGCTCGGAGATCATGCCGAGCGCCGCGTGATGGAGGATGTGGCAGTGCAGCAGCCAGCGGCCGATGGCGCCGCCGGCGGTGGTGCCGTCGGGCTGCGCCCGATCGGCCAGGCGCACGCGAAAGACCAGCGTCACCCCCGACGGGATGTCGATCGTGTCGACGAACTCCGGCGCGCGGAACTTGAACACGGTCCGTCCGGAGCGCTCGAACCGCAGCGGCTGGAACGAGAAGCCGTGGAGGTGGAACGCGTGGTGGGCCGAGGTCGAGTTCCACACCTCGAGCTCGAGCAGCTCGCCGACGCGCGCGTAGCGGCTCGACGCGAGGTGTGGGATGTCGCGATAGTCGTCGTACGCGGCCGCGTCGAAGACCCCGCGTACGTCGTCGATCGACGGGCTGGGCGCGGTCAGGCGGATCGTCGGATTGTCGGTGCCGGGCAACGGAGTGGAGAGCCGCTCGGGATCGAGCAGAACGCCGGTGGCCGGCTGCTTGCCGAGCTGCTCGATCTTGCGGTCGATCCGCCGGTCGGCGAGCAGCTTCTTCTTGGGCCGGATCCTGAAAACCTGCTCGGGCGGCATGCTGCCCGCGATCTCGATGTGGAGCACGGGCGCCGTCGGCACCACCGCCAGCCCCATCCCGGTGTGCCGGTAGGCCTGGGTCCAGAGAGTCAGAACGTCGCCGTCGCGGCCGCGGGGGACCACGACCACGTCCTCGCGATCGCTGGGCGAAAGCAGGATCTCGCCCCGCCGGTAGCCGGTGTCGAAGCCGCGCCGGCCGCCCCCCTCGCGCCGCACGCGGTTGAGCAGCCCGCCCTCGCCTCCGACCCGGTAGAGCGGCACCTGCACGCCGTCGGCGTCGGTCAGCACGAGACGGAAGTAGCGGGCGATCGCCGCGTTCACCAGGCGCAGGCGCAGCCCCTCGCCGGACCGGATGCGAAGCGGCCGCGCCCCCTCCGCCAGCGCGCCCGGATCGGCCGGCGCGCCGGCGCGCGCGGCGACCCTCCGGCCGTTGGTCAGCACCCACTGCCCCATGTTGACCCGGCAGCCCTGGCCCGGCCCGCTGCAGGTCTCGGCGGGCAGGATGTTGGGAATGCTGCCCGCCGGCAGCGGCTCGTCCAACGGCCGGCCGGCACCGTCGATGGGGGTCTCGCAGAGGCGGCTCGGTGTCGGCTCCGAGCTGTCGCCGGGGAAGGATCCGGGACCGGCCCACGGCACCGAGGCGTCGGCCGCGAAGGTCGCGTCGTCGTTCTCGCCCGGGGCCTTGCACGCGGTGACGTCGGTCAGCATCACCAGCTCTTCGCGGCGCGGCAGGACACCGAGCTGCGTCAGCGTTCGCTCGCTGTCGTCGGTCACGATCAGCGGACCGTAGAGCCCACGCCACACCTGGTTGGACGGCTTGATGTGCGGGTGATACCAGTAGATCCCCGGCCTCGTGACCTTGAAGCGATAACGGAATCTCCCGCCCGGGAGCACCTCGTTCTGGCTCACCTGCGAGCCATCGCTGAAGTTGTTGACCTCGACGCCATGCCAGTGGACACTCGACGGCACCGGCAGGCGATTGATGAACCGCACCGCCACGGTGTCGCCGACCTCGGCGCGGATCTCCGGGCCGGGAGTGGTGCCGTTGAAGGTCCAGACCCGCTCGGGAGCGCCGTCGCCGTCGAGGTCCTGCAGCGCCGGCCGGGCGACGAGCCGCAGCTTGACGACGCGGGCCTCGGCCGCCGCGGCGAGCAGCAGGGCGAGCGACAGAATAGACGCCGAAAGCGGGGTCGAAAAACGGAAACGAGGTCTGGGCATGGGGACGAGGGGGAGGGCACCGATCGGAAACGCGCAGAGTATATTCCAGGAAGTCGGATGAATCATCAGATTGTCACCGCCACGCGCGGCAAGGGCTTGTACGAGATCACCGCCGAGGTCGAGGCAGCGGTCGCGCGCAGCGGCGTCGATCAGGGGCTGTGCACGATCATGATCCAGCACACCTCCGCCAGCTTGACCATTCAGGAGAACGCCGACCCCTCGGCCCGTCGCGATCTACAGGACTGGCTGGAGCGGCACGTGCCGGAGAACGACCCGCACTTCACCCACACTTCCGAGGGCCCGGACGACATGCCCTCGCACATCCGCGCCGCCCTGACCTCGACCACGCTCGGCGTACCCATCGTCGACGGCCGCCTCGCGCTCGGCACGTGGCAGGGGATCTACGTCTGGGAGCATCGGCGCCGCGGCTCGCGCCGCCGCTGCGTGATCCACGTCGGGAGCTGACTTCCGGCCGGCCGGCAGCTGTTCCGGCACACCGGATCCTCCCGATCGGGCGCGCTCCCGGGCTCGAGCGGCACGCCCCCGCCAGGCGGCCGGCCTGGTCAACCGGCCGCCTGGCGGGCGGTGGCGTCTATGAATCGGAGACGGGCGGCCTCTGCGCCGCCCACCGTCTCGCGAGTAGCCGGCTACTCTTCGGCGCCGCCAGACGCCATCTTGTGATGCACCACGAGCAGTATCTGGTCGATATGCCCCGGCTTGTAGGCCTTGTTGGCCTTGTCCATCAACGCCTTCATCTCGTCTTCGGACATCGCGGCGTCCTTCGCGTCGAACGCGCTCGTGACGGCATCGCGGGCGGCCAGGTTCTGCGTCGAATACCAGCTCATGTGCGTCCACCCGTGGCTGCGGTGAACCGCGGGCATGTGAAGCCCGTAGTTCTGGATCGCGCCGTCGGCCAGCAGCTTGTCGTAGACCGGAGCCGCGTACTCTTTGTAGAGCTTCATCGCGCCGTCCATGTTGTCGGCGTGTGCCGTCCAGTAGCCGAGGTGGATGTATCCCGGTCGGGAGAGATCACTCTTTCCGATGTGCACGGAGCGGTTGATGACGTCTGCGTGCGAGCCGGGCTCGACCAGAGCGCTCCACTGCTCGCCCATCGCCTTCAAATCCTCGGGGCTCGTCGCCTGGCGCATGGCCATGAAGCTCTCCATGAATTTATCGACGCCCTCCCAGCCTACGAAGCTCACCCACTCGTAGTGCGAGACCGGATCGTCGCCGTCGTGAACCACCGGCATGGCGATGCCCCACTCGAGCGCCTTGCCGCTCTCGACCAGCGGGTCGAACTGCTTGCCGTCGTTCTCGATCAGGTTCGCGATCAGCGCATCGCCCTGGCCGGGCTTCGCCTTCATGGCGTTGATCCAGACGTAGACCGTGGCCTCCTCGTGACTGTCGGCGAAGGCAACGGCACCGACGCTCACCAGCAGAATCGTCAAGCCCAATGCCATCAGTGATCTCGACATCTCTCTCCTCCTTTTTCCTTGTTCCATCTCCGACGCAACTGCGAGACGAGAACTCCCCGCCGCCGCGACCGGCTGCGGCACCCTGCCTCGAATCGTTGCCTGAAACACTCATACTAACACCGTGCTACCGTGGATGCTCCGGTGATTCAATTCGGCCGCCCACTCCGGGCCTCGATCGCGGCGCTCGCGCCTCTCCTGGCCGGCTCGCTCCTCGCCGCGCCGATCCCCCTTTCGGCCTGCACCACGATCCTGATCGGCCGCGCGCTCACCGCCGACGGCTCGGTGATCCACGCCCACAACGAGGACATGGGCAATGAGGCGGTGGGTCGCCTCTGGTCGGCCGCCCCGGCGACGCACGCGCCCGGAACCGAGCTGAGCGTGCCCTATGTCGAGCTGGCGCAGGCGCCCGCGACGCTCGGCTACTGGGCCGCGGGCAACGCCCGGGGGGCCAACGGCCTCGACGTCGCCTCGCAGGCACGACCCTACGACTCGATCCTCGTCGGGCTCAACCGGCGCGGCGTCTCGATGAGCTGCAACTGGGCTCACTCGCGCACCGCGAACCGCGAGGGCGTCGGCATTCGCCGTTACGCGATCCGGCAGATCCTGCTCGAGCGCGCGACCAGCGCCCGGCACGGCGTCGACATCCTCGGCGAGTTGATCGAGGCCCACGGTCAGGCCGATTGGGGCGGCATCATCTACCACCTCGCCGACGGCCGCGAGGCCTGGGTCGTCGAGACCACCACAAGGGACTGGGTGGCGCGCCGGATTCGCGACGACGAGATCCGCGTCACGGCGAATCGGTTCCTGATCGGCGCCGACTACGACTCGAGCAGCCCGACGCTGGTCCAACACGCCGTCGCCGCCGGCTGGCTCGACTCCCCCGGCGAGCGCCTCGACTTCAGCCGCGTCTACGGTCGTCCGGGCAAGATGGACCAGGCCTACGACACCCGCCGCGAGGCGCGCGTGCTGGAGCTCCTCGACGGCAAGAAGGGCTCGATCGAGCCCGCCGATCTCTTCCCCATCCTCCGCGACCGCTACGAGGGCACCCGGTTCTTCACGCCGCCCCAGCCGGGACCGGTCTGGCGCGAAGATCTCGACCGGCGCCCCGACCTGAGCCGCACGATCAGCACCAACCTGGCCCAGTCGACCTTCGTCGCCCACCTGCGCGGCGACCTGCCGCCCGCGGTCGGCGCCGTCATGTGGCTCGGCCTGGCGACGCCGAGCTACGCCGCCTACATCCCGCTCTACGCCACCGGTGGCTCGCTGCCGGCGGCCTACTCGCGCGACCGGGCGGACGAGAGCGGCGGGTCCGCGTGGTGGCTCTTCCGGCGCCTGCAGCGGCGGGTCGACTCCGACTACGAAGGGCTCTATCCGCCGATTCGCGAGGCCTGGGACGCCTGGCTCGAAGACGCCTTGGCGGCGGCCCCGGAGGTCGAGCGCCGGGCGCTCGCGCTGCTCGAGCAAGGCGAGTCGGATCGAGCCGCC
>JAHEKO010000134.1:0-3419 GCA_024638355.1 Acidobacteriota bacterium | reverse complement strand
GCTCTATCCGCCGATTCGCGAGGCCTGGGACGCCTGGCTCGAAGACGCCTTGGCGGCGGCCCCGGAGGTCGAGCGCCGGGCGCTCGCGCTGCTCGAGCAAGGCGAGTCGGATCGAGCCGCCGGCGTGCTCGCGGCCTTCACCCGCGAGCAGGCGAGCGCCGCTCTGAAGCTCGTCGAGCGGTTGAAGCGCTAGGCCGCCGCTTCGAGCACGGCGCTCTGCCGATTCTCGGCGAGGAGCTCCGCTCCCAGCCACACCCACCCGAGCCAGAGGCCGTCGGCGAGCGCGAGGTGGACCAGAGAGAGCCAGATCGGCGTCAGCAGCAGAACGTTCACCCCGCCCAGGACAATCTCGGCGGCGACCAACCCGACCACCAGGCGCGCCGCTCGCCCCGCGCCGCCGGGTGCATTCCAGGCGTGGGTCGCCGCCCACGAGGCCGCCGCCAGGCCGACGAGCGCGGCGACGAAGGGGTGGATCACCCGTAGCCGGGTCAGAAAGCTCTCGCTGGCCTCGGCTTCGAAGATCCCGCCGACGTCGAAGGTCTCCTTGGGGAAAAGGGTGTCGGCCAGGGCGGTCACGCCGCCGGTCGCTCCGATCAGCAGCAGGCCGAACGCGATCAGCAGGAGCGGCCGGGCGAGCCGGCGATGGTCGCGGAAGCGCAAACGGCCACCGCCGGAGAGCCAGAAGACCACTAGCCCCAGGGCACCGAGCAGCACAAACGTGCTCACCAGGTGGATCGGCACCGACACCGCCCGCGCCACCGAAGCGTCGTCGGCCACCCACTCGGCGAGCACGATCACCGCGCCGATCAGCGCCTCGATGACGATGAAGACTCCGGCCCAGGCCGCACCGGCGCGCGCCGGGTGACCCCGCGTAGTCGCGCGGAAGACGAGCCAGACCAGCGCCGCCACCATCAGGAGGGCCACCCCGCTCGCCGCCCGATGGCTGAACTCGATCGCCGTGGCCCCTTCGAGCTCGGGCACGATCGTCCCCTTGCACGACGGCCAGGAGCGCCCGCAGCCCGCCCCCGAGCCGGTGGCGCGGACCAGCGCGCCGAGCAGGATCACGACGATGTTGACGCCCAGCGCGGCGACGGCGAAGTTGCGGAGAGCCCTCACCCGGCGAGGCTATCGCGATTCGAGCCGTCGCCGAGGGTAGTGGTACGGAATGGGCCGGCACACCCCGTCCAGGGCATAGAGCGCAGCGCCCCCACTCAGTCATCGCAAGAGGAGACTTGCCAGGCCTTGTCGCCTGGCAAGGCTCTCTCGTGCTCCCCCTTCAGAAGGGGCGCGAGCCAGCCCAGGTCGGGGTGTGCCGGCCCATTCCGTACCACTACCACGCCGAGGCGTGCCGCAACCGCGTTGATAGAGTCGCCGGACCGATGCCCACCGCACAGCTCCCCTGCCGCCGGAACCGGCACTTCTACACTTTGATCCGGGTCCAGATCCCCTCCCGGACGATCCTCCGCTGGCGGGTCGTCTCGTGAGTGCCGAGACCGAGCTCGACGCCGCGGCCCTGGAGTCTCTCCTGGAGCCGGTCGAGCACCGAATGTACCGTGACCTCTACGCAGCCCTGCCCGCGGCCGTCGCGCGGGAGTGCGGGATCTTTCGCAGCGACGACGGACCAAGCCCGGTGCTGACGTGCACCACGAAGAACCACTCCTTCTTCAACCGGGTCATGGGAATCGGAGCTCGCGACGAGGATCTCGACCGCTGGCTCAATCGCATCGTCGAGCACTACCGCGCGCACGGCATCACGCGCTGGATGCTCCAGCTAGCGCCGGCCGAGCTCTCGACCCGGCTCACGGTCGCGTTGAGCGAGCGCGGCCTCGTTCCGCTTCGCGGCTGGGCCAAGCATGCCGGCAGGGTCGGCGACCTCGAAAGCCCGGGCGAAACGCGGCCAGACGCCCTGCGCGTCGAGCGCATCGAGTCCGCCTCGGGCGAGGCCTTCGCTTCGATCCTGGCTCCGGCGTTCGACTTCCCAGATAGCTCGGAGGCCTGGCCCGCGGCCACGGTGGGACGCCCCGGATGGCACCACTACCTCGCCTACGACGGCCGCACCCCGGCGGCCTGCGGCGCCCTGTACGTGACCGCCAGCGTCGCCACCCTGACCTTCGGCGCCACCCGGCCGGAGTGCCGGCGGCGCGGCGCGCAGACCGGCTTGATCGCGCGACGAATCCTTGACGCGCGCGACCTGGGCGTCGAGTGGATCGTCACCGAGACCGACGAGGAGCTGCCCGGCCGACCCAACCCCAGCTACCGCAACGTCGTCCGCACCGGCCTTCCGGTTCGCTACGTGCGCTCGAACTGGGGGCCGCCGCCGAGCGCCGGCGGCTGAGCTCGGCCTACGGCACGATCCTGGTGATCGTGATCTCGAACGGCAGATCGAACGGCGGTACGAGGTACTCCCGGTTGCCGTTCTTCTTGATCACCTGCCAGAGGCAGGCTTCGAGCTCCGTTCCGCCCGGCGTCGTGACCGTCCAGCTGTCGGCGTCCGGGTGGCTCACCGTCACGGGAAAGCCACAGGGGTCGGCCGACTGGCCGCCGAAGACGATGACGTTCGGCGTCGACTTGGAGAGCGTCGACGGGAAGTTGATCTGGAAGTCGACCAGCTCGCTGGTGCCTACGGTCATCCCCAGAAGGTTGACCTTCTCTCCGGTGGGATCGCCCCCGCTGGTGTAGCCGTTGCGGCTGACCAGGAGCGCCGGGGTCAGGCAGTCTCCGGAGCCGGCATCGATACCCGGGAACTCGTCGCAGCCGGGGAAGTTCACCACCACCTCTCGCTGGGACGACTTGCCCGTCGTGTCGAGCTTGAAGACCCCCTGCTGCGCCCCTATGGTCGCCGAGACGCCGTCGAGGCCGTCACAGTAGTCGGCGGGAGCGTCGCCCCCCACCAGGTCGCCGACGGCCTCACGAAAGTCCACGCAAACGGCCACGGGGTCGTTGCCGCCGCCACCGCCGGAGCAGTCCGCGGGACACGTCTCGGCGTTCTCTCCGCCGTTGCACTTGCCGTCGCCGCAGAACGGCTTGGCGGCGAGCACCGGGCTCGACAAGAGAAGCGCGAGGCACGCGGCGGAAACCCAGATCGTCAGCCTTGGGCTCGTCATGTCCATCCTCCTTGTTGTTTCCGGTCGTTGCGACCCCGAGAGGCTGCCAGGCCGTTGCCCACGGCGGCAAGCGCAAACCCGCGCAGAGCTGCGCGGATGTGCGCCGCGCGGCGTTCGAGTAGACTATTGCGAAGTCGATTTCGGCATGACGGGGGTGACTTCTCCTTCAAATAGCGCGCAGGTGCCGCGCAACGGACAGATCCTCGACTCCTGGAAGGAGATCGCTGCCTACTTGGGCCGCGCGGTGCGCACGGTGCAGACGTGGGAGCGGAGCGAGGGCCTACCCGTGCACCGCCATCAGCACCGGAAGGCGGG
>JAHEKO010000133.1 GCA_024638355.1 Acidobacteriota bacterium | reverse complement strand
GGCCTGGATCCCCTGCAGGTAGGCCACGAGGTCCGCGAGCTTCTTTTGCACGTCGGCCTCGGCCTGATCTTCGTCGACCTGGAAGACCGAGCCCCAGATGGGCATGTCGCGGCCGTGGAGCGGCAGCATCTCCTCGCGGCCGTCGATCGACTTGAGCACCCTCTCGGAGGGGAACTCGCCGCCGTTCTCGGCCGCCAGGAGAGTGAGGTTCGTCGGCTGGACCTTCAGATACTTGGCGACGTGGCCGTCGCCCAGAGCGTTCTTGCCGTGACACGAGCGGCAGTAGCGCTGAAAGAGCGCAAAGCCCCTGCCGAAGCTGGCCTGCATCTCCTCGCCGGCCGCCGCCGAGCCGGTCTCGGCCCAGGCCGCGGGAGCGGCCAACAGCGGCAGCAGGATCAGAGCGAGTGCGAGAGCTTTCATCGGGTCTACCTCCCCTCGAGCGGTAACCAGCCTATGGAAAAAGACCGGGAGACGACACGACCCTGCGGGTCGGCATCGGGCGCATTTGACTGGGCGGATCATACAACCCTTTGGTGCGGGTCCGATTGACAAGCGACGGGGGGCTCCCTAGAATTTCCAATTCGGCCTCGAGCCGAACCGATCCTGGGTAGCTCAGTGGTAGAGCGGTCGGCTGTTAACCGATTGGTCGGGGGTTCAAATCCCTCCCCAGGAGCCATTCGAAGAGACGCGCCGGCGGAGATCCCGCCGGCTTTTTCGTTGTCGAGCCCGGACCCGTGCCGGGGACCTTGGCTCGAGGCTGGAGAGTGCCGGCCGGGCGGTGACACCGCCTGTGCTAGCTTGGCACGCATGAGCGACCTGGCTTCGAGAGAGTGCATTCCCTGCAAGGGCGGCGTGCCGCCGCTGGCGGGTGACGATCTGCGCGAGCTGCACGAGCAGCTCGGCAACGACTGGCAGGTGGTCGACGGCCACCACCTGGTCAAGGAGTTCGGGTTCGGCAACTTCCGGGAGGCGCTCGACTTCACGGTGCGGGTCGGGGCCCTCGCCGAGGAGGTCAACCACCACCCGGAGATCTGCGTCACCTGGGGCCGCGCGACCATCACTCTGTGGACGCACAAGATCGACGGGCTGAGCGAAGCCGACTTCGTCTGGGCCGCGAAGGCCGACCGGCTGGCCTGAACCGCCCTCCGACTACTGCAGCGGTCCGCAGAGCCCGACGAGCTGCACCGGGCCGCAATCGGTGGCCGGATCGGTCACGACGGTGACCGTGCCGTTGACGTCCCCCTCGCACTCCACCTCGCAGAACTGCACCCCGACCTCGGCCGAGTCGCCGGGATTGAGGGTCGATCCGACGATCATGGACGGGCTGATGGGAAACACCGCGAACCCGCGGGAGGGCGTGAGGGCGGTGATGGCGAAAGGTACGTCGCCGCAGTTGGCGATCGTGAAGCTCGGCGCCGTCAGCGCTCCGGCCTGGTCGTTGCAGAAGTCGGGCGAGAGCTCGATCGGCGTGCTCGGGGTGATCGAGCAGCAGAGCTCGCACTCCACGCTGAGCTCCGTGTCGGGGCAGTTGGCCGAGCCGAACTCGCTCTCGGTCGTGACGCTGACCGTGGTCGTCTGAACGCCGGGCGTCGTGCAGTTGACGTTTACGGGTACGGTCAGGATGGCCTGGGGCGCGAGGTTCACCGGCAGGTTGACGACCGGCGAGAATGCCGGATTCGAGGAGCTGACTCCGGTGACAGCGAACGGAACGAGCCCTATGTTCTGGACCGAAAAGCTCGTGCTCGCCGCCTGTACGCTCTTGCTCGGCACGATCACCACGTTGCCGCACATCGGCCCGACGCTCGGCTGCGCCCAGGCGCTACGCACGCCGAAGAAGCTCTTGACCGCCGGCCGCTGGTAGGGCAGGTGGCCGAGCGCCAGGCCGCCCCCGATCACCGCCGAGCTTCGCAAGAGCTTACGCCGGACGGTGTCGACCCTGTCCTGAGTCGCGAACTCTTCACTCATCGGAAACCCCCCTTCCTTCCCGAGAAAAAAAGTCTGCGCTGTGCGCGAGAAATGTATGCTAACCGAACTTGCGCCGCGGCCGCTACTGCCACACCTTATCGACGGTTGTCGATTTGTTTGAGGCTGTCCGGCGCTGGCGGTAGACTCGCGGAACGCTACACATTGGCACGCCGACCGGCGATCTGGAGCTGGTTCGGGCCTGCCGTTCGGGTGCACGGAGGAGGGGAAAGAATGTTCAGGGAAGGAACGCCGAGTTACCAACGCTTGCTGCCGGCGCTCGCGGCGGCATGGATTTGCGCCGCCGGAGCGTGGGCCGCTCCGGGCGACGTCGTCATCAACGAGATCCTGCAAAACCCCGCGGCCGTGTCGGATGCCAACGGCGAGTGGTTCGAGGTGGTCAACACCACCGGCGCCGCGATTGACATCAACGGCTGGACGATCTCCGACGACGATTTCGACAGCCACGTGATCACCAACGGCGGGCCGCTGCTGGTGCCGGCCGGGGGCTTCCTGGTGCTCGGCAACAACGCCGACTCGGGAACCAACGGCGGGGTCACGGTGGCCTATGAGTTCAGCGGCATCGCTCTCGCGAACGGCGGCGACGAGCTGGTGTTGACCGACACCTTCGCGACCGAGATCGATCGCGTGGAGTGGGACGACGGGGCGACCTTCCCGGATCCCAACGGCGCGTCGATGTCGCTCATCGATCCCGCGCTCGACAACAATGTGGGCGCCAACTGGTGCACCGCTTCGACACCCTTCGGCGCCGGCGACTTCGGCACTCCGGGCGCGGCCAACGACTGCCCGGTGGACGTCGACGAGATCGTCATCAATGAAATCCTGCAGAACCCCGCCGCCGTATCGGACGCCGACGGCGAGTGGTTCGAGCTGTACAACCCCGGCGCCTCCGCGGTCGACATCAACGGCTGGACGATCGCCGACAACGACTTCGACAGCCACGTGATCACCAACGGCGGGCCGCTGCTGGTGCCGGCCGGGGGCTTCCTGGTGCTCGGCAACAACGCCGACTCGGGAACCAACGGCGGGGTCACGGTGGCCTATGAGTTCAGCGGCATCGCTCTCGCGAACGGCGGCGACGAGCTGGTGTTGACCGACACCTTCGCGACCGAGATCGATCGCGTGGAGTGGGACGACGGGGCGACCTTCCCGGATCCCAACGGCGCGTCGATGTCGCTCATCGATCCCGCGCTCGACAACAATGTGGGCGCCAACTGGTGCACCGCTTCGACACCCTTCGGCGCCGGCGACTTCGGCACTCCGGGCGCGGCCAACGACTGCCCGGTGGACGTCGACGAGATCGTCATCAATGAAATCCTGCAGAACCCCGCCGCCGTATCGGACGCCGACGGCGAGTGGTTCGAGCTGTACAACCCCGGCGCCTCCGCGGTCGACATCAACGGCTGGACGATCGCCGACAACGACTTCGACAGCCACGTGATCGCCAACGGCGGGCCGCTGCTGGTGCCGGCCGGCGGCTACCTGGTGCTCGGCAGCAATGCCGACTCCGGCGCCAATGGCGGGGTCACGGTGGCGTACGAGTACGGCGGCGTCTTCCTGGCCAACGGCTCCGACGAGCTGGTGTTGACCGACACCTTCGCGACCGAGATCGATCGCGTGGAATGGGACAACGGAGCTACCTTTCCCGATCCGAATGGCGCCTCGATGTCGCTCGCCGAACCGTCCCTCGACAACAACGTGGGGGCCAACTGGTGCGAGGCGTCGACGCCCTTCGGCGACGGCGACCTCGGAACCCCGGGCGCGGCCAACGACTGTCCGGTGGCCGAGCTGGTGATCAACGAGATCGACTACGACCAGCCCGGCGCCGACAACGCCGAGTTCATCGAGATCGCCAATGTCGGCGGCGCGCCCGCCGACCTCGGTCAGTACCAGCTCGAGCTGGTCAACGGCGCGAGCGGCGGAGCCGCGGTCTACGAGACGATCGCTCTGCCGGCGACGCTCCTCAATCCCGGCGACTACTACGTGGTCTGCGGCAACGCGCTGAACGTCGTCGGCTGCGATCTCGTCACCTCGCCCAGCTCCAACCTGATCCAGAACGGCCCGCCGGATGCCGTCGCCCTCACGCGTGGCGGCGCGATCGTCGACACGGTGAGCTACGAAGGCAGCGTACCGGGCTACACCGAGGGCTCGGGCTCGGGCCTGGAGGATTCGTCGTCTGCCGGCGACGAGTTCAAGAGCATCGCCCGCATTCCGAACGGCGTCGATACCGACCAGAACAACGTCGACTTCGCGTTCGTCTGCATCACGCCGGGCGCGGCCAACGTCGACCGCTCGAGCGGTTGTACCGCCACCGGCCCGGCTCTCGAGATCTTCGAGATCCAGGGTAGCGGCGCGGCCTCGCCCTTCGAAGGCGATCTGGTGACAACGGTCGACAACGTGGTGACGGCGGTGGGTCCGGACTCCTTCTTCATGCAGACGCCGACCGCGCGCGCCGACGGCAATGTCGACACCTCGGATGGCATCTACGTCTTCACCGGCGGGCCTCCGGGAGTGGCGGTCGGTGACCAGGTGGACGTGGTGGGCGTCGTCAGCGAATTCTTCGGCTTCACCGAGTTCGCCTTCCCCGCGGTCACGCTCGACGGCACCGCGACGGTGCCGGCGCCGGTGTCGTTCAACGCCGCCGTTCCCTCCCCGATACCGTCGGTGCCGAGCTGCGCCATCGAGTTCGAGTGCTACGAGGGAATGCTGGTGGAGATCATCGGCGGCGCGGTGACCGGGCCGAATCAGCGGTTCAACCCCGATCCGATCGCCGAGGTGCACATCACCGCCGCTCCGGAGCGCACCTTCCGCGAGCCGGGCGTCGAGTTTCCCGGTCTCGGGATGCCGCCGATCCCGACCTGGGACGGCAACCCGGAGGTCTTCGAGCTGGATCCGGACAAGCTCGGCCTGCCCAACCAGATCATTCCGGCCGGGTCGACCTTCGACGCGGTAGGCGCGATCGGCTTCGAGTTCGGAGGCTATGAGCTCTGGCCGCGGAGCCTGACGGTGACTCCGGCGCCCCTGCCGGTACCCGTGCGGCCGCGCGAGCCCTTCGAGTCCACGGTCGGCTCGCTCAACCTGTTCCGGCTGTTCGACGACGTCGACGATCCCCCGAGCACCAACGTGGTCGGCGATACTCGTGACGACTTCGTGGTCTCGACAGCCGAGTATGTGCGTAGGCTGAGCAAGCTCGCGACCTACATCGTGGACGTCATGGACTCGCCCGGCATTCTCGCGGTCCAGGAGGCCGAGAAGGTCGGCGTGCTCGAGGATCTCGCCTTCGCGGTCAACGCGCTCGACCCGAGCGTCAACTACACCTCGTACCTGATCGAGGGCAACGACGTCGGCACCATCGACGTCGGCTTCATGGTGCGCGACAACGTCCAGGTCAACGCCCTTACGCAGCTCGGCGCGAGCGAGCTCTTCACCTTCGACGATCCGCCGTCGGCGCTCCACGACCGGCCGCCGCTGTTGCTCGAGGCGGTCTGCGACGGCACGTTCCCGATCTCGCTGATGGTGCTACACATGCGCTCGCTCGGCGGTATCGAGACCACGCGCACGCAGCAGAAGCGCTACGAGCAGGCCGAGTCCGTCGCCGAAAAGGTGCAGGACATCCAGACCGCCGACCCGAATGTCAATCTGGTGGTGATCGGCGACTTCAACGCCTTCGAGTTCACCGACGGCTACGTCGACCTCTCGGGCATCGTCAAGGGCGACTTCGACCCGGCCGAGAGCCTGGTCTGCATGACCAACGCGTGCGCCGACCTGGTCGATCCCGACCTGACCGATCAGGTACTGGGTATCGATTCGGCCGAGCGCTACTCGTTCATCTTCCGCGGCACCGCCCAGGTTCTCGACCATGCGATGACCAGCGAGCCGCTCGGCTCCCTGGTCACCGGGCTCGAGTTCGGGCGGGGCAACGCCGACGCCGCCGTGGACCTGATCAACGACGACGGCACGGTCGAGCCGGCCAATCTCCCGCTGCGCTCGTCGGACCACGACGGCCTGGTGCTCTATGTCTTCAAGGACGAGGACAAGGACGGAGTTCCGGACGCCGAGGACGTTTGCCTCGGCACGGTGATCCCCGAGGGCGTGCCGACCAGCAGCCTCGGCACCAACCGTTGGGCGCTCACGGACGGCGACACGGTCTTCGACACGACGCCCCCGAACGGCAACGGCCCGGGCCTGAGCTTCACCATCGAGGACACCGGCGGCTGCTCGTGCGAGCAGATCATCGAGGCCCAGGGGCTCGGCAAGGGGCACACCAAGTTCGGTTGCTCGAACGGCGCGATGCTGAATTGGGTGGATCTGGTGAGCGGCTCCTAGCGCCGAGAGCGGAACCGGGAAGGCGCCTTCGCCGGGGTGGACGACCACCCGGAGGAGGCGCCGCGCCCACCGCATTCGACCGGCACGAGCCGCGGAGGCCGAGCCGGCGGAATGCGTGCCCTCGCCGAGTGCGTTAGTCTCAATAGGACCCCCTCGGCGGGAGCCCACGATGGATGTCGAGATCGCCCGCGGCCCAGACGTCGTGCCGACAGAGTACTGGCACGCACTGGCCGACGGCCGGATCCAGTGCGACCTCTGCCCGCGCTACTGCAAGCTGCGCGAGGGCCAGCGCGGCCTCTGTTTCGTGCGCGGCCGGCTCGACGACCAGGTGGTGTTGGCCACCTACGGGCGGTCGAGCGGCTTCTGCGTCGATCCGATCGAGAAGAAGCCGCTCCATCACTTCTATCCCGGCACGCCGGTGCTGTCCTTCGGTACCGCCGGCTGCAATCTCTTCTGCAAGTTCTGTCAGAACTGGGACATCTCGAAATCGCGCGAGGTCGACACTCTCGCCGACCACGCCTCGCCCGAGACGATCGCCGAGGCGGCCCTCAGGCTCGGTTGCCGAAGCGTCGCTTTCACCTACAACGATCCGGTGATCTTCCTCGAGTACGCGATCGACGTCGCCGCGGCCTGCCGGGAGCGCGGCGTGCACACGGTGGCGGTGACCGCCGGGGAGATCTGCCCCGAGCCGCGGGTAGAGCTCTTCCGTGCCATGGACGCCGCCAACGTAGACCTCAAGGCGTTTACCGAGCGCTTCTATCGCAACGTCTGCGGCGGGGACCTCCAGACCGTGCTCGACACCCTGGTCTATCTGGTGCACGAGACCGACGTCTGGGTGGAGATCACCACCCTCTTGATCCCCGGCGAGAACGACGGCGACGACGAGCTGAACGAGCTGAGCCGCTGGATCGCCTCGGAGCTCGGCCCCGCCGTGCCGCTCCACTTCAGCGCCTTCCACCCCGACTTCAAGATGCTCGACCGGCCGCCGACGCCCCCGGCGACGCTGAGCCGGGCGCGCGACATCGCGCGCGCCAACGGCCTGCGCTATGTCTACACCGGCAACGTGCACGACGAGGCGGGCGACGCCACCTGGTGCCACGCCTGCGGCGAGCGGGTGATCGGCCGCGACTGGTACCGGCTCACCGCCTGGAATCTCGCCGCGGGCGTCTGCGGCTCGTGCGGCGAGCCGTGTGCCGGGCGCTTCGACGAGCGGCCCGGCGACTGGGGGCGCCGGCGCATGCCGGTGCGAATCGGCGACTACCGACGATCCGCCTGAACGGAGGGCTACTTAACGCGGTCGCCCTGCTCTTCGGTCGACAGGATCCAGCCGACCAGCTTGCCGGGCTGAATGCCGTCGCGCCAGAACTGACGATTGCGCAGGTGGCGGCTGGAGGTGTCGTCGTCCGGTATCAGCGAGATGTCGCGCTCGATGGCGCGCAGACGGTCGACCCAGCGCTGGGCGTTGGCCGGGCGCAGGTCGACCCAGCCGCCCTCGACCCACCGCTCGAGCTTCTCCGGGGTGATCGGCTCATCGACCGCACTGGCCGGCAAGATCACGTTCGGTCCGCGCAGCAGCTCGCCGTCGGCCGTCAGGATCGGCAGGCCGATGGCGAGGATCTCCTTGGCCAGCTTCGGCCGCTCGCGAATGAGCTCGTCGAGCTTGCGTGAGACCTCCTCGCCCGTGCACTCGCGCACCGCGGTCGGCGAGCCGAAGGCCTCGCGCAGCAGGTGCGCCTCGAAGAGCAGCTTGGAGTTGCGGGGCGGGCCGAGCATCTCGAAGGCGACGCTGCGTGTGTCGCTCTGCGCCTCGAGTCCCGCCATCCGCTCGAGCGCCCAGTGGCGCATCAGGCCGGCGCGGTAGGTCGGACCGAGCACAGCGTTGTCGAGCGCGTTGATGATGTCGTGGCCGGTATTGCCGCCCTGGATCTCGAACACCAGTGCCGAGGCGATCTCCTCCGGGGTCACGAACTCCATCTGCTCGGCGGTCGTCAGCAGGGCGAACTCCTCGAGGCTGAAGATGCCGTTCTCGCCGGTGTTGATGTACGCCGTGGTGAGGATCTCGTCGGTCTCGCGGCCGGCACTCGGATCGTGGGTGGAGAAGGTATCGCCGAGCGGCTTGCGCTCGGCCTCGACCAGTCGCATCTTCTTGCCCCGCCGCTCGATCGGCCCGTGCGCGATCGACTTCCAGGCGATCGCCGCGGCGGGCTTGACCTCCTTGGTGATCGGCGCACCCGGGGTGCGCGCCATCAGGAAGAGCAGCATCGAGTGGGCCCCGGCCACCGCGCTCTTCGATAGCAGCACGCGGCTCGGCTTTTCCTCGGAATGGGTATAGGGCACGTTGAGGCCCATGCCGCCCGTGCCGCTGGTGCCGACCTTGGTGTAGACGGCGGTCCCGGCGTCGCTCATGCCGCGATAGAGCACCTGGATGTGCCGGATGAGGCGCGGGATGTAGAGCGCCGCCAGCAGATCGGGAGCCGCGTCCTCGTCCGGCCGATCGCCGGCCAGGTGGTGCCAGAGCCGGTCGGAGGTGGTGTAGACGTCCTTGTAGGCGATCGCGGTGGCGGTGTTGACGCAGTCGATCACGATGTCGGGGCGCTGCTCGGTCAGGAGCTGGTAGAGGAAGAACTT
>JAHEKO010000132.1:2612-8939 GCA_024638355.1 Acidobacteriota bacterium | reverse complement strand
GCGAGGTAGACGTGCTTGAACTCGAGTCCTTTGGCGGCGTGGATGGTGAGGAACTGAACGGCGTCCAGCGCCGCCTCCTTGGGTACCGCCTCCTCGGCCTCGCGGGCCTCGGCAACGCCGCGCCGCAGCGAGCGCAGCACGCTCTGGATGTCGCCGCCGCTGCGATCGAGCGCGGTCTCGAGGTTGCGCAGGAAACGCTCGAGGTTGGCGACGCGGAAAGAGCCCAGATAGCGGGCCGCCTCGGTCGCCTCGAGCAGCAGCCAGGAGCGCACGTGCTCGATGAACCGGTCGGTCGGGTCGAGCGCAAACGACTCGCGCAGCCGCAGAAGGGTCTCGGTGCCGGCCAGCAGGCTCTTGTCCCATCCCTTGATCGCGTCGAGCCCGGGAATGTCGGCCGGCAGCTCGCCGACGACCTCGCGCACCAGCTTGCGGAGCTTGCCGAGGAGCGCCTTCGAAGGCCGGTCGTGGCCGCTCAGCAGATCCGGATACTGCCGCTGCCAGAGGGGGATGATGGCGGCGTCGGGCAGGCCGACCGCGGGCGAGCGCAGGAAGGTCAGGAGCGCCAGGTGGTCGACGGGATTGACCACCGCCCGCACCAGCGCCGCCGCCTCGATGATCTCGCGCCGCTGGAAGTAGCTCTTGTCGCGGGCGACCGCGAAGGGCACGCCGGCGTCGCGAAAGGCGGCCAGGAAGGTGTCGAGCCGGCCGCCGCTGCGCAAGAGCACGGCGAAATCGCTCCACTCGGCCGCGGTCTCATGCCGCAGCTCGAAGATGTCGCGGGCGATGGCCTCGGCTTCGAGCCGCGCGGCGCGGTCGACATGCGTCTTCTCCTCGCACGGCGCCGCCGTGCCGTCCGCCCTCGCCCACGACACCCAGAACTCGATCGGCGCGCGCTCGGCACGGTCGAAGCCGGGATCGTCGACCAGCGCTGCGCAGGGGACGAGTCGCTCGTAGCCCGGCTGCAGGCCGGCGATGGGGGTCATGACCGGCGCGATCGAGCGATCGACCTCGGTGAGAATCGGCGCCGCCGAGCGGAAGTTCTCGACCAACGAATGGCGCTCGCCCCCGGCCTCGACCACCGCCTGAAGGAACTGCTCGTAGGCGTCGAGGTCGGCGTTGCGCCAGCCGTAGATCGACTGCTTGGGGTCGCCGACGACGAAGAGCCCCGGCCGGTCGCTCGGCGAGCCGCTCAGCGCCAGCAGACGCACCAGGTCGCACTGTCCCTGATCGGTGTCCTGGAACTCGTCGACCAGGAGCTGGCGCAGCTGCCCGCGCTCGCGCCGGCGAACGCTGCGCTCCTCGGCGAGGAGCCGCCGAGCCTCGAGCAGCAGGCCGTTGAAGGTGATGACGCCGCGAGCCCGCATCTCCCTCTCGACCTGGGCCAGCAGACCGGCCAGGGCCCGCCTCGCCGGGTCGAGGAGGAGCGGATCGAGCCGCTGGAACTGCTGGAGCGCGGCCCGCAGCCCCCCGGCTGCCTCCCCGAGCCCGTCGAGCCCGGCGAGGGCCTTCTCTTCGGCTCCGGTGAACCGGCCCTTCGACCAGCTGCCCAGGCGAGTGAGCCGGTTCTTGGGCCAGAGATCGGCCAGGGAATCGCTCAGATCGACGATGGTCCGGAGGCTGAGTTCGGCGGCCTCGTCGAGCCGGGCGCACAGATCGAGCGTGGCAACGACGGCTCGTGCCACCTTGGGAGCGATCTGTTTGGGCGGCAGGCCGTCCAGCCGGTCTCCGAGGAGCACATGGAAGCGGTCGAGCGGCGCCCGCAGGCGATCGAGAAGCTCGGCGACTCTTTCGGGCCCGAATGGATCTTGGTCGAGCTGGCTCGACACGACTCCGCGCTCGGCCAGGAGCCGCAGCGTCTGGGCGATCCGTCGCGGTCCGATACGGTAACGCGCCAGCCGGATCAGCGGCCCGTCGTCGTCGCGGGTGTAGGCGGTGCGCAGCCCGGCCTCGACCACCTCGCCGACCAGCTCCTCGAGGATCGCGCCGTCGGCGTCGACCACCAGGTCGGGGTGGAGCCCGGCCTCCAGCGGGTAGCGCTTCAGCAGACTCAGGCAGTAGGCGTGGATGGTGCGGACCGTCAGGTGGTCGAGCGCGGCCAGCAGCGCGTGCGCCCGCTCCTCGAGACCCACGCCATCGTCGGAGTCGATACCCCGAGCCTCGAACCCGACGATCTCGGACGCTTCGCCGGCCGCGGCCCGGGAGAGGGCTTCGGCGACTCGGCTCTCCATCTCCGCCGCCGCCGCCTCCGTAAACGTGATCGCCACGATGCCTTCGAGCACGGCGGCCGCGATGCGGTCGAGCTCGGACGCTCGTTCCGGCTCGCGCTCGGCGACCTCTCGCCGCGCGGTCTCCCAGCCCGCGGAGAGCGCCCAGGCGAGCACGCGGGCGACCAGCGTCGTGGTCTTGCCGGTGCCGGCTCCCGCTTCGAGCACCAGGGGCGCGGTGAACTCGGTCTGGGCCAGGCGGCGTGCGGCCCGGTCGGCCGCGAGCAGGTCCCGGCGATTCGTTGCGCCGGTCATCTCGAGAAGCCCCGTGGCTCGTCGTCGGTGCTCGGATCGCGCAGGTCCCAGACGCCGAGGAGCGCCCGCTCCTGCGGCTCGGCGCCCGCCGTCTCGGCGCGGGCGTCGATCCAGTCGCGCAGGCGGCCGCGCGAGCCCGAGTCGCCGCGCAGACAGGCCTCGGCGACGCGGCAGCTCTCGCAGAAACGAAACTCTTCGTCGCCCGTGGGCTCGATCAGCCGCGGGAAGAGGGTGCCGCGGTCCCACGCCGACAGGGCGGCGGTTACCGCCGTCCGGAAGGCCGCGGCGAACTCCTGGTCGCCGCCTTCGACTCGGGCGACGCGGCACTCGCTCTCCACGCCGAGGTCGGGTCGCAGGAAGACGTAGCGTCCGCTGTCTTCGGGTTGGCCGCCGGCGAGGGCGTAGGCGACCGCTTGCAGGTGCTGCCCCGAGCGAACGTTGTCGAGAAACTTCTTGCGGCGGGTCTCCTCCTTCTTCTTGTCGCTGATCGGCCGGCCCGTCTTGTAGTCGGTGAGCGTCAATCCGGCGCCGCCATCGACGCGGTCCGCCTTGAACGAGATCTCTCGCCGTCGACCGGCGGAGTCTTCGATCTCGACGCTCGCCCCCAGCTCGGCAGCCGTCGCCGGAATGCCCAGCGTGTCGTGCCACTCGACCTCGCGCGCGGTCTCGAGATAGGGGCCGACCACTTCCGCCATCAGGCGGGCGAAGCCCGGAAAGGCGAAGCCCTCCCGGAGCACCAGGGCCGAGGCCTCCTCGTCGAGCAGCCGAGCCAGCTCCGGCGGCGGCGGCCAGAGAATCCGCGAGGTGCGTTGCCGCGCCTGATCGAGGCTCGTCGCCGGATCGGCGAGCTGGTCGGAGACGATGCGCTCCAGAACCGAGTGCACCAGACCGCCGATGAAGAGCGGCTCGACGGCCGGAAGCGCCTCGAGCGGGTCGGGAATCGGCTGCAGCCGCAGGAGGCGCTCGAGGAAGGCGCGCCACGCGCACGCGCTGACGCTCTCGAGGGTGGTGATGAAGAGCCTCTCGCGCAGGCGTGGGTCCCCCTCCACGGCCGGTCCGACGAACCCGTAGTAGGGCCCGAGGCGCGCCCGGGTGCGCTCGCCGCGGGCCTTGCCTCGCTCCGGGTCGATCTCGTCGAGAATCCGCAGACGGGCGGTGTGCAGACCGCGGGGCGCTCGCGGAGCGCCCCGCCCGGCGAGAGTGGGGTCGAGCGCGACCGAGAGGATGCGCCCGAAGTGGGCGCGGTTGCCGAAGATACCGGCGAGGACCGCGGCCTCGTGAGGAGGGCGGTGACGCCAACCGGGCTCGTCGCTCTCGGCCGTCGCCACCGAGTAGAGGTGGCGCGCGGTCGGCGGCTGGCGCCACCCGCTCGCCCCGTCGGCCGGCGCCCAGCGCAGCCTTTCGACCAGAGGTGATGCGGTCAGCTGGTGATTGTCGTCGTCGACGTCCTGCCAGGAGAGGGTGACCGCGGGCGCCGCCGAGAGGAGCTGGCTGAACAGATAGCGCTCCTCGTCGTAGCCGCCGAGCTTCTGGGGCAGATCCTGCAATACGCCGAAGCCCTGGCGGGAGAGCACCGAGCGGAGCGAGTCGGGGAGCAGCGGGTCTTCGTTCACGACCCGCGGGAAGACTCCCCGGTTGCAGCCGAGCAGGAAGAGGTGGTCGAAGGTCAGCCCCCGCGCCTCGATGACGTCGAGGACGCGGACGCCGGCGCCGTCTCCGCCGAACCGGGTCTCGCCGACGCGCTCGAGCGGCGCGCGCAGCAGGTCGGAGAACTCCTCGAAGTTGACCTCGAGCTCCGCCGATACGCCGCGCGCCAGCTCGTCGAGGATCGCGCCCAGCTTGCGGCCGAGCTCTCCCGCCGGGCCCCAGCCGAGATCCTCGTGGAGCAGCCGGCGGAAGAGGGTGGCGTGGCGCCCCAGCCCGACGACCTCGCGCCACTCGTCGAAGCGGCGGCAGAGCTTCTCGGCCGCCGCGGCCGCCGCCTCGAGCGAGGCGAGCGGCACCTTGCGGCGGTGGGCGTAGACGTCGCCGCCGCCGCTCGAGAAGCCGCGGCGAACCGGCAGCGCGACCCGACCGTCGCGCGCGGCTCCCCGCATCGGGCGCGCGGAGATCTCTTCGACGCGGCCGGCGCCGAGCGCCGCGAGCGCCAGGTGGAGGTCCGAGTCGTGGATGCGGGGGAAGGGCTCGGCGCGGGCCTCGAGCCAGCGCTCGACCGGCGCCGCACCGCGCCGTTCGAGCAGGTGGAGAAGGGCGCGAACCTGACGTCCCGCGGGCCCCGGCGGGCCCGGGGCGCCGACGGTGGAGAAGGGGATGCCGAGGCGTCTGAGATGCGTGCGAAGGGCGGTGCGGTGGGCCTCGAGCCTGCGGGCGACGATGGCGATGCCTTCCGGCTTCTGGCCGCCGTCGATCAGGGCGCGGGTCCGGGCCGCGACCTCCCGCGCCTCCGCTTCGCCGCCCACGGCCCGGAAGAGCTCGAGACGCGCGGGGGGGCCGGCGGCCTCCGCGCCTTCCGGCCGGGCGACGTCGGAGACCCGCTCGGTGAAGCGGCGCGCGAACACGTTGCCGGCGTCCGGCTGCGCGGGGTCCGCGGGGTCGGGAGAGCGATCGATGAAGATGGTCCCGCCGTAGCGGTCGAGGAGCGCGTTGACGAGATCGGTGGCGACCCCGATCGCGTCGCTGAAGCCGTAGACGGCGAGCCAGCCGGTCGGCAGGGCCGATCCGCTGTCGGCGACGATCTCGGTAGCGCGGCGTAGCAGGCTCGGAGTGGTGAGAATGCCGAGCTCGTCGAGCGCGCTCGACGTGCGTCCGGCGATCCGCACGAGGGCTCGCGCGCGGTCGACCTCGGCCGCCGAGGCGCCGCTCTGCCGCCCGTCCGTCGCCAGCGCCTCCTCGAGCGCGTCGACGTGCGCGGCCTCGACCCCCGCCTCGCGCAGATCGCGGACGCTGGTGTCCACGGCTCGGAATCCGTCTTTGAGGTGGGCGAGCGCGCGCTTCAGGGCGGGCGCATCCTGCGCGTATCGCCTCGCGAACAGAATTCCGAGCTCGTCATGAAGGTTCGGGGGACCATCGAAACGCTCGACCAGGCCCATCGCCAGGCCGAAGAGGGTCGTGCAGTGAACGCCGGCGAGAGCCTGTCCGCGGCTCTGGACCATCCGCGCCAGCAGATGGATTCGCAGGCTCGCCGAAGGCACGATCAGCCGGATCGGGCGTTCCAGAATTCCGGGGCCGAGCCGCTCGAGCTGTTCGGCCAGCTCGGTGAGCAGCAGATCTTCGGTGGCGCGCGCCCCGGCTCCGAAGCGGAGTCGGGCGGGCCGTCCCAGTGGGGTGGACGTCGTGGACATCGAGCGAGCAGGATGTTACCGCCGTTCGCCGACTCCCAGCCGCCGCTCGCCGATCGGGCGGTTGCCCTGCGATCGTTTCCCCGTAGTCTGGCCTCGATGACGCGGAGCGGCCAACCGAGTAATCTGTTCATTCTTTGGGGACGAGCCGAATGAGCGATCTCGAAACGAAGCTCGACAGTCTGCGCATCGAACGGGAGGACGAGCCGCGGAGCACCCTGCCGCGATGGATCCCGGTCGGAGCCGCCCTGGTGCTGCTGATCGTTGCTGCCGCCTGGTGGTTCGCGCGGCCGGGCGCGGCGTCGGTCAAGACCGCGGTCGCGCGCTCGGTCGAGGTCGATGGTCAGCAGACGGTGTTGAATGCGTCGGGGTACGTGACCGCGCGCCGGCAGGCCACGGTGTCGTCGAAGGTCACCGGCAAGGTGGTCGAGGTACTGATCGAAGAAGGCATGACCGTCGAGGGCGGGCAG
>JAHEKO010000132.1:0-2512 GCA_024638355.1 Acidobacteriota bacterium | reverse complement strand
GACGGTGTTGAATGCGTCGGGGTACGTGACCGCGCGCCGGCAGGCCACGGTGTCGTCGAAGGTCACCGGCAAGGTGGTCGAGGTACTGATCGAAGAAGGCATGACCGTCGAGGGCGGGCAGGTGCTGGCGCGCCTCGATCTCTCCAATACCGAGGTCAGCTTGCGGCTCGCCCAGGCTCAGGCCGCCGCGGCCCGCGCCGCGCTCGAAGAGACCCGCGTGCGGCTGCGCGAGTCGAAGCTCGACCTCGACCGAACGCGGGAGCTGGTGGCCGGCGAGGTCGCCAGTCAGGCCGATCTGGATCGAGCGGAGGCGCAGTACGACTCGACCCAGGCGCGGCTGGCTCGCCAGGGCGACGAGGCGGCGGTAGCCGAGCGCCAGGTCGCGTTCTGGCGCCAGGAGGTCGAAGATCGCATCATCCGGGCGCCCTTCGCCGGCGTGGTCGTCTCCAAGAACGCGCAGCCGGGCGAGATGATCTCGCCGGTCTCCGCCGGCGGCGGCTTTACCCGCACCGGCATCTGCACCATAGTCGACATGAGCTCGCTCGAGATCGAGGTCGACGTCAACGAGGCCTACATCAACCGGGTGAGCGCGGGCCAGTCGGTCGACGCGACGCTCGACGCCTATCCCGATTGGAAGATTCCGGCGCGAGTGATCGCCATCGTGCCGACCGCCGATCGTCAGCGCGCGACGGTGCGCGTGCGTATCGGCTTCGACGAGCTCGATCCGCGCATCCTGCCGGACATGGGCGTCAAGGTCGGGTTCCAGGAGAACGCCGTCGAGGCGCGCGCTCGAGCGCTGGTGACGGTCCCGGCCGGCGCGCTGTGGGAGGACGGCGACGACGTGGTGTGGGTGGTGGCCGACGGCACGGTCGAGCGGCGGGCGGTGTCGGTCGAGGAAGTCCGGGGTCGCGAGGCCCTCCTGGCCGCGGGCCTCTCCCCCGGCGAGCGGGTCGTGGTCGAAGCGCCCGAAGGCCTGAAAGAAGGCGATGCAGTGGAGGAGATGTGATGAGCTCGGACAACGGTTCACTGGTCGAAGCGCGAGGCGTCGACAAGGTCTTCAAGCGCGGCTCCGAGGAGATTCACGTCCTCGGCGGCCTCGATCTGACCGTGCCGCAGGGCGAGTTTCTCGCCCTGATGGGGCCGTCGGGATCGGGCAAGAGCACGCTGCTCAATCTGATGGGTGGGCTCGACCGGCCGACCAAGGGCACGGTCGAGGTCGCGGGCCAGCGGATCGACAACCTGTCGGAGCGCCGCCTGGCGACCTGGCGCTCGCGGCATGTCGGGCTGGTCTTTCAGTTCTACAACCTCCTGCCGGTGCTCAGCGCCGAGCGCAACGTCGAGCTACCGCTGCTCCTGACCAAGCTGTCGAAGAAGGAGCGTCGCCAGCAGGTGGCTACCGCCCTCTCGGTGGTCGGGCTGGATCACCGTAACCGGCACTACCCACGCCAGCTGTCGGGCGGCGAGCAGCAGCGGGTGGGCATCGCCCGCGCCCTGGTGACCGATCCGACCCTGCTGCTCTGCGACGAGCCGACCGGCGACCTCGACCGCAAGTCGGGCGACGGCGTGCTCGACCTGCTCGAAACGCTCAACCGCAAGCAGGGCAAGACGATCGTCATGGTGACCCACGATCCGCACGCCGCCGCGCGCGCCTCACGCACGCTCTACCTCGACAAGGGCCGGTTGACCACGGAGCCGGTGGAATGAAGTTCTTCGGCCTGATCTGGAGCAACCTCAAGCGCAAGAAGCTGCGCACCCTCCTCACGGTGCTGTCGATCTTCGTCGCCTTCGTGCTCTTCGGCCTGATGGCGTCCATGCGGATGGCGTTCTCCCAGGGGGTCGAGGTGGCGGGGCTCGACCGCCTGGTCACCCGCCACAAGGTCTCGATCATCCAGCTTCTGCCCGAGTCGTACGAGGAGCGGATGGAGCGGATCGATGGCGTCACCGACGCGACCTTCGCCACCTGGTTCGGCGGCAACTATCAGGATTCGCGCAACTTCTTCTCCAAGATGCCGGTCGAGCCCGAGGAGTTTCTCGAGATGTTCCCCGAGTACGTGCTGAGCGACGAGGAGCGGGAGGCGTGGCTCGAGACGCGGACCGGGGCGATCGTCGGCAGCAGCCTGGCCGATCGCTTTGGCTGGAAGGTGGGCGACCGCATTCCGATCGAGCCCGACATCTGGCGCCTCAAGGACGGCGAGGGGGCGTGGGAGTTCGATCTGGTGGGCATCTACGAGGGCGCTGAGAAGGGCACCGACACCAGCCAGATGTTCTTTCGGCACGACTACTTTCACGAGAGCCGGCGGTTCGGCAGTGGCTTCGTCGGCTGGTACTGGGTCCGGATCGGCGACCCGGAGCGGGCCGCCGAGATCGCCGGGCTGATCGACGCGGAGTTCGCCAACTCGCCGGCGGAGACCAAGACCGAGGCCGAAGGGGCGTTCGCCCAGGGCTTCGCCAATCAGGTCGGCGACATCGGCGCCATCATCACCGCCATCCTCGGCGCGGTCTTCTTCACGAT
>JAHEKO010000131.1 GCA_024638355.1 Acidobacteriota bacterium | reverse complement strand
CCGATGGCGAGCGCGAGCCGCGCTTCCAGGTCACCTGGGGAGTCGGCACCGCCCAGGTCTTCGGCGTCGACGTCGAGGGCTTCGGCGAGAGCTCGCGCGCCGTCGTCGGTCCCGACACCTTCGGTTACCCGGTGCGGCGGCTGGCCGATCTGCCTTCCGGAGAGTATTGGGTGCAGGCGGTACTGCATCGCTACGACACGTTCGAGCGCGGCGATGGCCACGCGGTCGAGCTACCGGCGAGCTGGGCAGCGGGTCAGCAGTGGAATCGCGAGCCGGGCAATCTCTACGGCGAGCCGAAGAAGATCACCCTGGACGTCGACTCCGGCGACACCATCGAGCTGCTCCTGAGTCGATCGATCGATCCGGTCGAGAAGCCCGAGGACACCGAGCTCGTCAAGCACGTCGAGATCCGTTCCGAGCTCCTGTCGGACTTCTGGGGGCGCGACATGTTCCTGGGCGCCCACGTACTGGTGCCGAACGGCTTCGACGACAACCCCGACGAGCGCTTTCCTCTCTTCATCTTCCACGGCCACTTCCCCGCCGACTTCGGCGGCTTCCGCACGACGCCGCCCGACCCCGACCTCGAGTGCGAGTATTCGGCGCGGTTCGACGTCGACTGCTACAACCGGATTGAGCAGCAGGAGGCATACGATCTCTACCGGCAGTGGATCTCGCCCGACTTTCCGCGCTACCTGGTGATCGAGATCCAGCACGCCAACCCTTTCTACGACGACTCGTACGCGGTCAACTCCGAGAACCTCGGGCCGTACGGCGACGCCATCACCTACGAGCTGATTCCCTACATCGAGGAGCGCTTTCGCGGCATTGGACCGGAAGGCAGGTTTCTCTACGGCGGCTCGACCGGCGGCTGGGAGGCGCTGGCGGCGCAGGTGCACTATCCGACCGAGTACAACGGCTGCTTTGCCGCGTGCCCGGATCCGATCGATTTCCAGGCCTACATGACGGTCAATATCTACGAGGACGAGAACGCCTACTACGAGAAAGGACCCTTCAAGATCACCAGCCGCCCCGGGCGCCGCGACTACCTCGGCCACGTCGACATGACGATCGAGGACCTCAATCACATGGAGCTGGCGCTGGGTACGAAGACGCGCTCGGGCAACCAGTTCGACATCTGGCAAGCGGTCTACTCACCGGTGGGCGACGACGGCTACCCGCGGCCCATCTGGGACAAGCTGACCGGCGAGATCGACCGGGAGGTCGCCGCCTACTGGCGCGAGAACCACGACCTCGGCCACATCTTGCGCCGCGACTGGGGCGAGATCGGCGCCGACCTCGAGGGCAAGATCCACATCTACTGCGGCGACATGGACAACTACTACCTGAACAACGCGGTCTATCTGGTCGAGGAGTTCCTCGAGTCGACCACCGATCCGCACTACGCGGGCGAGGTCGACTACGGCGACCGCGCCGAGCACTGCTGGAACGGCGATCACGAGAACGGCAACCACCTGTCGCGCCTGCGCTACAACACCATGTACCTGCCGAAGATCTGGAAACGGCTCGAGGCAACCGCGCCGGAGGGGCTCGACGTCGAGCGCTGGCGTGCCTGGGCGGCGGCGGAGGGCCTCGCTCCGCGGGAGTAGCGGGCGACCCGCCCCGCGAGCGAGATCGAGAGTCAGCGATCGACGGGCTCGCGCCGGCGCCGCTTGAGCTCGCCGCGCCGCCGTTTCTCTTCGAGGCGTCGCCTCGCGGCGGCCTTCGGTATTCGCGTCGGCTTGCGCTTCCTCCGTCGAGCCAGAGCCTTCTCGAGCAGCTCGTGGAACCGCTCGCGCGCGGCGTTGCGATTGGCGGCCTGCGTGCGGTGCTTCTGCGACACGACGCGCAGCACGCCCTCCTTGTTGATCCGCGATGCGAGGCGATCCCGCAGCCGGACCTTCTGAGCCGCGGTCAGGCTGGGCGAGCCATCGAGATCGAAGAGCAGCGTCACCCGGCTCTCGACCTTGTTGACGTTCTGGCCGCCGGGCCCCGAGCTCCTCGAGGTCTTGAAGGTGATCTCCTCGTCGGGGATCGATACGCGCTGTTCGGCGGTCACGAGCCGGCGTCGGATCGGTCGGCGGTCACCCAGCTCTTGACGGTCCGGTCGGTGAGGACGCCGTCGCTGGCCGCGAGCAGGCTCTCGCTCAGCGAGTCGACCTCGGGCTCGACGCTCACCCGCTCGATGTTCAGGTAGGGCCCTTCACCGGCCGTGCGCACCGCCCGCAGCACGTCTCGTAGGCGGACCTCCTCGAACGGCTTGGCCGGCAGATAGACCGTCTCGCGGCGGCCGGTGGCCGCGATCAGGCCGCTCTTCTCCAGGGCCTCGAGCGCGACGGTGACGACGTCCTCCGGCAGCTCCACGCGGCGGGCGAGAGCGACCGCCGTCCACGGCGGACTTCCGGAGTAGTGGTGCCGGCCGATCAGGAAGACGATCAGCAGCGCGAGCTTCTCGTGCACGCGATCGCTCAGCCGGATCTCCTCGCGTGCGATGCCCAGGAACTCGGGGTGCTGGTGGTAGAAGGCGACCGACGCGCCGATCAGTAGGATCAGCCAGCTGAAGTAGAGCCAGACCATGAAGAGCAGCGGGATCGCGAAGCTCGACACCAGCGCCTGGTAGCGGGCCGAGGTCACCACGAGCGACGAGAAGGCGCGTGAGGCCGTCTCCCACATGAGGCCCGAGATGAGAGCGCCGATCAGAGCCGAGCCGAGCTTGACGCGGGTGTTGGGCACGAACAGGTAGAAGAAGGTGAAAGTGGCGATCACCAGCAGATAGGGCAGGAGCTCGCCGGTCAGGGTGAAGAGCGCGCCCACCGGCTCGAGCTCGCGCAGGCTGGTCACCACCCGGGTGCCCATGACCGCGGTGGTGGAGCCGAAGACGACGAGGATCAGCAGCGGGCCGAGCAGGACTACGGCGAGGTACTCGAGGTGCTGCGAGAGCTTACGCGAGTGCCGGATGTGCCAGGTGAAGTTGAAGGCCGTCTCGATCTTCTGGATCAGGGTGAAGACGGTGTAGAAGAGCAGCAGCACGCCCAGCGAGCCGAGGAGCTTGTAGTCGAGCTCCTCGACGGCCCTCACGACCTTCCCGGCCAGATCGACGCCCTGCGGGCCGAGCGGTTGAAGGTACTGGAGCAACAGCTGCTCGAAACCGCTGTGAATGTTGAAGGCGCGAAAGATGGTGAAGCTCACCGCCAGCAGGGGAACCAGCGATAGGAGCGTCGTGTAGACGAGGCTCATCGCGTGCAGATTGAGCTGGCCGCCCAGCAGGTCGCGGCCGACGGCGTAGCCGATCCGCGCCACCCGCAGACCGGCCGCCTTCCAGGGCGGCAGGGTCGCCGGGTCGGTCTGCCAGAGGCGTCTGACGAGATCGAGCGTCGGGAGGCCGAGAAAAGACTCGCTCAAGAGCCTCGATTCTACTGCCGTGAAGCGGCTGATATCTTCTGGCGGCCCGCGAGGGCTCGATCCACAGGCAAGAGGAGAGCGAATGGCCCGAACCAGAGTCGTGATCATGGGCGCCGCGGGGCGCGACTTCCACAACTTCAACACCCTCTTCCGCGGCGACGATGCCTACGAGGTCGTGGCGTTCACCGCGGCGCAGATTCCCGACATCGACGACCGCACCTATCCGGCCGCGCTGGCGGGCCGTCTCTACCCCGAGGGCATCCCGATCCGGCCCGAGGACGAGCTCGAGGCGCTGGTCACCGAGCGGAAGATCGACGAGGTCTGGTTCTCCTACTCGGACGTCTCGCACGAGTACGTCATGCACCACGCCAGCCGGGTGATCGGCTGGGGGGCGCACTTCGGCGTCTGCTCGGCGCGGCGGACGATGGTCGAGTCGACGAAGCCGGTGATCGCCGTAACCGCGGTGCGCACCGGCGTCGGCAAGTCGCAGACCAGCCGCTTCGTGGCCGGCGTGCTGAAGAAGCTCGGCAAGAAGGTGGTGTCGGTGCGTCACCCGATGCCCTACGGCGATCTGGCCAAACAGGCCTGCCAACGCTTCGCGACCTACGACGATCTCGATCACCACGAGACCACCATCGAGGAGCGCGAGGAGTACGAGCCGATGATCGACCGCGGCTTCGTGGTCTACGCCGGAGTCGACTACGAGCGCATTCTGCGCGAGGCCGAGCAGGAGGCCGACGTCGTGCTATGGGACGGCGGCAACAACGACACCCCGTTCTACAAGCCGGATCTCCACATCACCCTCGTCGATCCGCACCGGCCGGGCCACGAGCTGGCCTACTACCCGGGCGAGACCAATCTGCGGATGGCGGACCTGTTGATCGTCAACAAGGTGCAGACCGCGGATCCCGCCGGCGTCGAGACGGTGCTGGCCAACTGCGCCGAGGCCAATCCGGCGGCGCGAGTTCTCCAGTGCCGCTCGGTCGTCACCGTCGACCACCCCGAGCTGATCGCCGGCAAGCGGGCGCTGGTGATCGAGGACGGCCCGACCCTGACCCACGGCGGCATGACCTACGGCGCCGGCTGGGTGGCCGCCAAGCAGGCCGGCGCCGCCGAGATCGTCGACCCGACTCCGTACGCGGTGGGCTCCATCAAGGAGACCTACGCGGCCTACCCGAACGCCCGCAAGATCCTGCCCGCCATGGGCTACGGCGCGGAGCAGATGAAGGATCTCGAGGCGACGATCAACGCCACGCCGGCCGACGTGGTGGTCGAGGGCACCCCGATCGAGCTCAGCCGCGTGCTGTCGACCGACAAGCCCATCGCCAACGTCGACTACGATCTCGAAGAGGTCGAGCCGGGCGTGATCGAAGAGATGATTCGAGCAGCGATCGGCGCTTGAAACGCGCGCGGACGGATGTTGGGACCCGTGCCGGGCGAACCCGATCAGCTCCGACCGAAGTAGTCTCGCGTCTCCGCCACGATGACTCCACTCAGCAGCAGCAGCCCGACCAGGTTGGGCAGCGCCATCAGCCCGTTCATCACGTCCGAGACGCTCCAGACGAAGTCGAGGCTGCGGATCGCGCCGAAGAAGACGGCAACCACGAACACCAGCCGGTAGGGGAGGATCGCCTTGGTGCCGAGCAGGAACTCGAGCGATTTCTCGCCGTAGTAGCTCCAGCCCAGAACGGTCGAGAAGGCGAACATGGTCAGGCCGATCGAGACGATCCACGAGCCGAAGTCTCCAAGGCCGGCGCGGAAGGCGGCTTGGGTCAGGGGCGCGCCGTTGAGCCCGCTCTCCCAGACGCCGGTGCAGAGAATCGCGAAGCCGGTGAACGAGCAGACGACGATCGTGTCGATGAAGGTCTGGGTCATCGACACCAGCGCCTGGCGCGTCGGCTCGTGGGTCTGCGCCGCGGCGGCGGCGATGCCGGCCGAGCCAAGCCCCGACTCGTTCGAGAAGATTCCGCGCGCCACGCCGAAGCGAATCGCCTGGGCGAGAGCGGCCCCGGCGAAGCCGCCGGCCGCGGCGGTGCCCGAGAAGGCGCCCTGCAAGACCAGCCGGAACGCGGCCGGAACCTGGTCGACGTGCATGGCGATTACCAGCCCCGCGCCGATCATGTAGAGAACGATCATCGCCGGCACGAAGACGCCGGTGAAGCGGCCGATCGACTTGATGCCGCCCAGGATGACGGCGCCGGCGGCGACCGCCATCACCAGGCCGGTGATCCAGGTGTCGATGCCGAACGAGTCCTCGAGGCCCGAGGCGACCGAGTTCGACTGCACCATGTTGCCGATGCCGAAAGCTGCCACCGCGGCGAAGAGCGCGAAGAGCACGCCGAGGAACTTGCCGAGGCCGCGCGGCCGAATCCCCTCCGCCAGGTAGTACATCGGCCCGCCCGCCATCTCGCCTCGCTCGTCGGTGGTGCGGAACTTGACCGAGAGGAGCGCCTCGGAGAACTTGGTCGCCATGCCGACCAGGCCGGTGATCCACATCCAGAAGAGCGCCCCCGGTCCGCCGAGCGCGATCGCCGTCGCCACGCCCACGATGTTGCCGGTGCCGACGGTCGCCGCCAGCGCGGTCATCAGCGCCTGGAAGTGGGAGATGTCGCCGTCGGCGTCTTTCTCCCTGCGGACGATCAGGCCGAGGTAGAGCGATCCCCAGAGCCGGGTGAACTGGATGCCGCGCAGCCGGAGGGTCAGGAAGAAGCCGGTCAGGAGCAGCAGCGGGATCAGCAGATAGGGACCCCAGACAAAGCCGGATACCTGGGAGACGAGTTCCGTCAGGGAAGACACGGCGCTCCTTTCTGTTGGCGGCCCCCGGGGCCGCTCACGCTTCGAGTGCTCGCGCGATTGTAGACTGAACGCTCTCCTCGCCGAGTGCAACAAAACGGGTTGCCACCGGGTCTTACACTCGAAAGCCGATGTTCCAGACCGAGCCGATCCACGCGCTCCAGTCCTTCGCCTCGGACGGAATGACCGCGTTCATGCTCGCGGTCACCACCCTCGGCTACGCCTGGATGCTGATCCCGATCCTGCTGGTGATCGCCTTCGGGGTGGACTTCCGCCGCGGCTTCGTCCTGGTCCACGTCGTCGTCTGGACTGGTCTGCTCACCGGCGTGCTCAAGAACGCCTTCGCCCTGCCCCGCCCGGAAGCGGTCGACTCGACCCTGCTCCAGCCGGGAGACGACTATCCCGAGTCGACGCCGTTCGTGCGCGGCGGCGCGCCGGGGTTCTGGGACGGCCTGCCAACGGACGTCGTCGCCTGGTACCGCGGCCAGGGCGACGTCTCCTTCGGGATGCCCTCGGGGCACTGCAGCATTACCACCGCGCTCTGGGGCTCGACCGCGGCGCTCTTCCGCGACGCGCGCGTCTGGACCCTGGCCGCCACCCTGATCCTCCTGATGCCGCTCTCGCGCATGTACCTGGCGCGGCACTTCCTCGCCGACGTGCTCGGCGGCATCGGCGTCGGGCTCGCGGTGGTCGGAATCGCGTGGACCCTGGCGATCCGTCCGCTCGGCTCTCCGGGGCGCCCCTCGCCGCTCGCCCGGATCGCCCTCGAGCCGTCGCTCCTCCGCGCGCTGCTCTACCTGGGGACGCCGCTGCTGGCGCTTCTACTGCCGGGAGCGGACGCTGGGATCGTCGTGCGCATCTTCGGCATTCAGGCCGGAATCTGGCTCCTGACCCGCTACGGCCTGCCCGAGGGCGGCGGATCTGTGAAGGTGCGCGCGGCGCGCGTGCTGATGGCGTTCGCGCTTTATGGGATCTCCGACCGGCTGCTCACGGCGAGCCTCGAGTACGCCTTCGGAGAGAGCGATGCTCTCGAAATGGCCATCCAGGGGTTCAGCTCGTTCGTCCTGGTGTGGGGAGGGACGATGCTCTGCTACCGGACCGGCCTCTACCGCCGCGGCGAGCCCAACCGCGGGCTGCTCGAAAGGTAGGGAACCGGGACCTCCAACCGTCGTAAACTGCGGGTTCGGTCGAGGGGTGAACCTTGGACAACATCCGCAACTTCTGCATCATCGCGCACATCGATCACGGCAAGTCGACGCTGGCCGATCGGCTGATCCAGGCGTGCAACGCCGTCGAGCAGCGCAACTTCCGCGACCAGATCCTCGATCAGATGGACATCGAGCGCGAGCGCGGCATCACCATCAAGAGCAACACCGTCACCCTGCTCTACGACGCCGAGGACGGCAAGCGCTACCGCCTCAACCTGATCGACACGCCGGGCCACGTCGACTTCTCGCACGAGGTGCGGCGCTCGCTGATGTCGTGCGAGGGCGCGCTCCTGGTGGTCGACGCCTCGCAAGGCGTCGAGGCGCAGACGGTGGCCAACCTCTATCTGGCGCTCGAGTACGACCTCGAGATGGTGCCGGTGATCAACAAGATCGACCTGCCGTCGGCGGATGTGGACAAGGTCGCCGAGGAGATCGACGAGGACCTCGGGCTCGACCCCTTCGAGGCCGTGCACGCCTCGGCCAAGAACGGCATCGGCATCGACAAGGTCCTCGAGGCGATCGTCCACAAGCTGCCGCCCCCCGAAGGAGATCCCGAGGCGCCGCTCCAGGCGCTCATCTTCGACGCCCAGTACGACGTCTACCGCGGCGTGGTGCTGCTGGTGCGGGTCAAGGAGGGCACCCTGCGGCCCGGCCGCACGATCCGCCTGATGCACAGCGACAAGGAGTTCGACGTCGAGGAGGTCGGCCTGCTCCAGCTCGAGCGCAAGCAGGACGATCAGCTCGCGGCGGGAGCGGTGGGCTACGTCATCGCCGGCATCAAGACCGTGCGCGACATCGCCATCGGCGACACGATCACCGAGGCCGACAATCCGGCGACCGAGCCGCTGCCGGGCTACAAGGAGGCCAAGCCGGTCGTCTTCTCGTCGATCTACCCGGTGTCGTCCGACGACTACGAGGACCTGCAGAAGGCGCTCGACAAGCTGGCGCTCAACGACGCCGCCCTGACCTACGAGAAGGACTCCTCTTCGGCGCTGGGCTTCGGCTTCCGCTGCGGCTTTCTCGGCCTCCTGCACCTCGACGTGGTCCAGGAGCGGCTGAAGCGCGAGTACGGGCTGTCGCTGCTCCTGTCGGCGCCCTCGGTCAAGTTCCGGGTGCGGCTCGAGGACGGCGAGGATCTCGAGATCGAGAACCCGATGTTCTTTCCCGATCCCGCCAACATCGCCACCACCTGGGAGCCCTTCATCAAGGCCTCGGTGATGATGCCCGAGCGCTACATCGGGGTGGTGATGGACCTCTGCCGCGAGCGTCGCGGCGTCAACACCACCTTCAGCTACCTGGCGGTCGGTCGGGTCGAGCTCACCTCCGAGATGCCGCTCGCCGAGGTGCTGTTCGATTTCTACGACCGGCTCAAGACCATCACCCAGGGCTACGGCTCGTTCGACTACGAGATGCTCGACTATCGCGAGTCCGACCTGGTGAAGGTCGACATCCTGGTGAACGGCGAGCCGGTCGACGCGCTCGCCCAACTCGTCCATCGCGAGAAGGCGCGCCCGCGGGCGCTGCACTACTGCGACAAGCTCGCCGA
>JAHEKO010000632.1 GCA_024638355.1 Acidobacteriota bacterium | reverse complement strand
CACCGACTGGGGCGACTTCGGCCACCTGCAGCCGCTGCCGATCAGCTATCCGGGGCTGGTCGCGGGCGCGGCCTTCTCGTGGAACACCGCCATGGCCGATCGGCCCGTGGAGCTTCCAATCCGGGATCTCCTCGAGGCCCACGTGCCCGAGCTGGCCGACGCGGCGCTGGTATCGAGCCTGGTCACCATCGGGTCTGCCCATCTCGAGACCGGGATCCGCCTCAAGAACTCTACGGTTCTCTTCCAGCTCCTGATTCGCGCCCACGAGACGCTGGAGCACGAACGCTTCGACGGCCTCGACCGCGCCGGGCTAGAGCGAACGCTCGAGTGCCTCGCGAGCATCGACCTGCCCCGCGGCGACGGCCGGTCGCTCACCGCTCGCGAGATCTCCTGGGTCGCCGGCGTCCTGGAGTTCGCCGCCCGGCTGGGAATCGAGCGGCTCGGCGCGGGGCGGGAACGGCGGCTGAGCCAGCTACCGAGGGCCGAGCGCCGCGTGCTTGCGGCGTCGCTCGAGCGCTCGCTCGAAACGCTCCCCGAGCTCTGGCTCGCCCGCAGCCGCCCCGGCGGCCTCGAGGACTCGCGCCTTCATCTGACCCGGGTTCGGGACCTGCTGACGGGCTGAGCGCGCCGGCGCTCCCGCGAGAGATCGCCGGCCTACTGCTCGCGCAGCGCCGCCGAGATCGGCAGCCGCGCCGCCCGGATCGCCGGGAAAAGGCCGCCGAACAAGCCCAGAATCACGGCGTAGAGCACGCCCTGGAGCATCAATCCCGGGGTCACGTCGAAGGCGAAGGCGATCTGGCTGAAGCTCGAGAAGTTGATGGTCGCCGCGCGGAAGCCGTCGAGCGCCAGGTAGGCCAGGGTGCCGCCGACCAGGCCGCCGATCAGGGCGAGCAGCAACGACTCGAAGAGGATCGACAGCACCACCGGACTGCTCTTGAACCCGAGCGCCCGCAGGGTGGCGATCTCGCGCGTGCGGCTCGACACAGCGCTGTACATGGTGTTGAGCGCACCGAAGACGGCGGCGAGGCCCATCAGCAGGGCGATCACGGTGCCGATGCCGGTGACGAGTCCGCGCAGCGTCCTCGACTGTCCGCTGTAGAACTCGGCCTCTCGCACCACCCGAACGTTCAAGCGCGGATCGGTCGTCAGCGAGTCCTTGAAGCCCGGGAAGGCACGAGGGCTCTCGAGCTTGGTGTAGACCGCCTGAAAGTTGTTGCCGCGCCGGTAGGCGGACTGGAGGATCGCCGCGTCGCCCCAGATCTCCGACTCGGCGATGCCGCCGCCGGCCTCGAAGATCCCGACGACGGGCCACTGATCGCCGGCGACCTCGATGGTCTCGCCGACCGACAGGCCGGCGAACTGGTTGGAAGCGCCCCGGCCGACGATGACCTCGTTGAGCCCCCACTGAAACGCCCGGCCCTCGACGATCTCGAAGCGATCGCGCACCTTGTAGGCGGCGGGCGCGATCCCGCGCAGAGGTACGTTGGCGTCGGTGCCGGTCGACTTCATCGGCAGGTTGATGATCAGAAAGAGCTCGGGCGAGGCGACCGCCCCCTCGTCGAGGCGGAGGATCCCCGGTCCTTCGGCGACGATCTCGGCGTCGTCGCCGCTGAGGCCGCTCACCAGCTCGCTGCTCGAGCCGCTGCGCAGAACCAGGGCGTTCTCCGGCGAAGAAGACTGCTGCACCATGTACAGGATGCCCTGGGAGATCGAGAGAACACCCACCATCACCGCCACCACGCCGGCGATACCGAAGGCCGCCGAAGCCGACGCCCCCAGACGCTCGGGAATCGTTTTCACGCTGAATCCGACGACCGAAGCCACCTGACTGAACCAGTTGAGCAATCCCATCGCGCTACCTCCGCATCGCCTCGGCGATCTGCAGCCGCCGCGCCTGCCAGGCCGGCAGGGCTCCCGCCGCGATCCCGAGCAGAACGGCGAGAGCCAGGCCGATCACGCGATCTCGCGCGGGAAAGTAGAAGAAGGGGAGCAAGCCGCCGGTCGGATCGCCCCCGGCCGTCAAGACCGTCGCCACGCCCAGACCGAGAAGGCCGCCGAGGAGCGCGATCAGCAGCGACTCGCCGAGGACCAACAGCGAGACGCCCCGGTGGGTGAAGCCGAGCGCCTTCAGCGTGCCGAGCTCTTCGGTGCGCTCGCGCACCGCCTGCGCCATCGTGTTGCCGGCCACCAGCAGGATCGTGAAGAAGACCGCGCCGAGGATGGCGGTGATGATGGCGCCGATGTCGCCGACCTGATTGGCGAAGCCCTGGGCGAACGCCCCTTCGGCCTCGGTCTTGGTCTCCGCCGGCGAGTTGG
>JAHEKO010000130.1 GCA_024638355.1 Acidobacteriota bacterium | reverse complement strand
ACCACCACGCGCCACCGCCGCTCGCCCGCCCGCTCCAGGAGATACCGGATCAGTTCGGGCGAGCTATGGCCGGCTCCGAGTACGAGGACGCTCTTCATACGCCGGCCGGATGGTACGGGGGCGGCCCGGCGTGCGCAAGACGGCGTGTGAACTGCGCCGATGAGGCGATCGGGCGCCGACGCTAGAATCGGCGGCGTGCTCTCTGGCTGAAGACGGGACCCGGTGACGCAAACGAGCTCCAGCTGGCCGAGCGTTTGGCGACTCCCGCCGCTCGCCTGGCTGGGTGTCGCCGCCGCGGCGGGCGTGACGGCGGGCCTGGTGGTCGACAAGGCGTCCTCTCCGCTGCTCTTGCTCGTTCTCGCGGCCGGCGGCGTGGCGGCGGCGGTGATCCTGGCGGTGCCCGAGATCGGCCTGCTGGCGCTGGTCGTCACCACCTACACCAGCCTGTCGAACGTCCTGATTCAGTTCCACGGCGCGCCCTCCATCGCCAAGGTGCTGGCGCCCCTGGTGCTGCTTTCCATCCTGCTGCGCTGGGTGCGGACCGGAACGCGTCCCGAGGGATGGTTGCAGGCCTCCTTGCTGGTGTCGCTCTACGCTTTCGCTTGCACCCTCTCGCTGTTCGCGGCCCGGGCGCCCGCCTTCACCTTCGCCGAGCTGACCCTCCTGGCCAAGAACGCCTTGATCGTGCTGTGCGTCGTGACGCTGGTTCAATCGGGAGCGACACTGAGACGCGTGATCTGGGCCCTGCTCGCGGCGACGATCTTCATGGGGACCCTCAGCGTCCATCAGCAGCTCACCGGCAACTTCGAGTTCGACTATTGGGGCTTTGGCCGGACGCCGGTGGGTTTCGCCCTCGAGGGCGAGCACACGACTCGCCTCGGCGGACCGATCGGCGACCCGAACTTCTACGGCATGCTGTTGCTGACGATCGTGCCGCTGGCGATCGATCGCCTGCAGTTCGAGAAACGACCGCTGTTGAGGCTCGCCGCGCTCTGGGCTCTCGGGGCCAGCATGCTGACCATCGTCTTCACCTACTCTCGTAGCGCGCTGGTGAGCCTCGTCGCCCTGCTCGGGCTGGTCGCCGTGGTGCGGCGCCCGAAGCCGCTTCATCTGCTGGCGGCCGCGGCGGTGGTCGCCGCGTTGGTGCCGTTGGCGCCCGACGCCTACATCGACCGGGTGACGCAGCTCGCGGACTCGGTCACCGAGCTTAGCGAGCGCGGCACCACGCGCGAGATGTCCGTCCGCGGCCGGCTGAGCGAGAATCTGGTGGCGATCGAGATGTTCCAGGACCATCCGATCGTGGGCGTCGGGCTCGGCAACTACCCCTTCCGCTACGACAGCTACTCGCGCGAGGTCGGCCTCGACCCCCGCATCCGCCGCAAGCCCCACAACCTCTACCTCGAGATCCTTTCCGAGACCGGGCTGATCGGGATGGCCGCCTTCGGGTTATTGATCTGGAGCGCGCTGGGCGGCGCGCTCGAGGCGCGCAAGGCGCTGTTCGCGGCCGGCAAGAACGACATCGCGCGGATCACCGAGGCCTTCACGCTCAGCTTCATCGGCTTCCTGATCGCCTCCGTTTTCCTCCACGCCTCCCACCCGCGCTACTTCTGGCTCCTCGCCGGCATCGCCCTGGCGCTCGGCCAGGTGGGCAGGAACGAGACCGCGGCCGAGCCGCGAGAGCCGGCGTCGGGGGAAACGACCCGCCCTAGCGAGCCGACTCCGACGACTCGCGCGTGATCCGCCAACGGCCGTCTTCCCAGACGAGCTCGAGGGTCTTGTGGACCGTGTCGGTAAAGCCGTCGGAGCGGTAGTGCTGGAAGAAGGTCGCGCGCGCGCGCTCCGCGCCCAGCAACTCGGTCTTTAGACCCGTCATCGTGACGCGTACGAAGCGCGGCGCCGACACGCGATCCCACCGTTGATCCTCCCACCGCGCGCGCGACAGGCCACTCGGCGGCGTGAAGCTCTCCGAATAGTGATCGAGGTAGTCCTCGACTCGCTGCTCCGACCAGGCGCCCAGCCAGCCCTTGATCGCCTCCACCAGCTCTCGTTGCCGGCCGGTGGTCGCGAGGTCGCGCGCGGGGGCCGAGCCGGCCGCGCTCTCGTCGGCGGCGATCGGCTCGGCCGCCGGGGCGGCCGCCGGTGGGGCGACGGCGATCGGCTCGGCGGGCTCCGGCTCGGGTTCGGCCGAGCACTGCGCCAGCAGCAGAAACGCCGGCGCCGCGAGCGCCAGCATCACGATCCGGGCAGCGCCCGGTGTCGGTCGCCTAGGCACGCTGCGCGGAGGGGGCGGTCCAAGCCTTGCCGGTCTTGGTGCCGGATCCGTCGAGAGCCCTTCGTTCCCTGATCTCGGCGAAGAGCGCCACCGCCGCACCGACGACGAGACCCAGGAGGATGCCGACCAGCAGGCGCATCCTCCGATTCGGGCTGACCGGGTCGGCGCCGGCCCGGACGCTCTGGATCAGGCTGATGCTCGAGATCTGCTCTTGATTGAGCTGCTCGAACAGCCGGGCCTCTTCGAGTTGATTCAGGTAGGTGCGGTAGGTCTGCTCGTTGAGATCGCGCTCGCGGATCAGCTCGCGGTACTCCTTGGTGCGCGCCGGCAGCCAGGCCAGGCGGCGATCCAGCCAGCCCATCTGCTCGGAGAGACCTTCTCCCTTGGCCATCTCGAAGCTCAGCTCGGCGCGCAGATCGGTCAACTCCGCCGCCAGATCCTCGGCCATGCCTGTCCTGGCGATCAGCTCCTGCTGCTCCTCGAGAAACTCCTCGATGGTCTTGATCTGCTCGCGGACCGCCTTCACCCGCCGGCTGTTCTCGCTGAACGAGCCGAGCAGCCGCTTTTCCTCCACCCGCAGGTTGAGCATGTCGAGGCGCGCGTTCTGGATGATCCGGCTCTCCTGCGCCCGAGCGTCGGCGAGACCGCTTTCCCGCGGCATGTACTGCTGCTCCGCCAGGAAGTCGATCTGGCGCCGCAGCCCGGAGATCCGGTTGCTGGTCTCGGTGAACTGCGACTCGAGCCGCGCGCGCTGCTCGAGCAGCAACCGCCCGTGCTCTTCCAGGTAGAGCGTCTCGTCGGCGAGCACGAAGGCCTCGACCGCCTCTTCGGAGGCCTTCAGCCGGGCGCGAAAATCGGCGACCTTCTCCTCCAGGAAGGACGGCACCTGGGGATTGCCGAAGGTCGAGAGATGCCGTTCCTTGAAGACCTCGACCGCCGCCTGAAGTCCGCGCTCGGCCTGCTGTGGATCGGGATGCCGGAAGGCGACCTCCAGGACCGACGAGGCCGGCGCGACCCGCGCCATATAGCCGCCGGCGAACTTGCGCACGGCGGCGAGGAGCTTCTCGTCTTCGTCGAGCTCGCTGTCCGCGAGGGACGGGTAGAGCGTCTCCGCGCCCAGCCGCGTCACCGCGTCGCGCACCAGGTCGAGGCTCGACAGGATGTGGAGCTCGGTATTGAGCGCCGCTTCCGGATCGCGGTTGAGCCCCGAGGGCCGATCTCCGACCGCCGGCGACCGGCTCTCGCGGCCGAGCTGAACGAGGAGGCTGGCCGTCGCCTCGTAGATCGGCGTCCTCAGCAGAGTCAGGAACGCGACCGTCAGGGTGGTCGCGAGGAAGGCCACGACGAAGCCGACCCGGTGTTTCCAGAGGATCGAGAGAGCTTGTCGAGGGTCGTTGAGGGACAGCATGGGAACCTCGTACGGGGCTTCACCACCCCCCGGTTGGGCCGTTTGACTGAAGGCACTATAGCGAATCGACCTCGCGCCGTCCAAACCTTCGAAGGATTGCCATAAGCCTCTTCTGAAACTTGCTAAACTACTGGGAGCCATGACGATACAACCGATTCGCCGGACGCTTCCGGGCGCCGCTTCGATCGCTTTCGCGCTAATAGTTTCGAGCCTCGGCGCGGCGCAGGATCGGGGTCCGAACGAGCCCGCTCCGCAGCCCGAGTACGTCATCCAGGAGGGCGACGCGCTGGGGATCAAGTTCTTCCTCAACCCGGAGCTGAACGAAGAGGTCGTGGTTCGACCCGACGGTCGCGTCTCCCTGCAGCTGATTCCGGAGGTCGTGGCCGCCGGCCTGACTCCCAGGCAGCTCACCGATCGGCTCAAGGAGCTCTATTCGGGCGAGCTCGACCGGCCGACGGTCAGCGTCATCGTGCGCTCGTTCAGCGCCCAGAGGGTGTACGTCGACGGCGAGGTGAACCAGCCCGGCGAGCTGGAGCTGGTCGGTAGGCTCACCGTGCTGCAGGCGATCGCCAAGGCGGAAGGCCTCACCGACCGAGCCAAGGCCAAGCAGATCATCATCATCCGGCGGGGTCCCGAACGCGCTCCGTACACCATCCCCTTCGACATCAGGAGCTACCGCAAGGGTTGGGTCGACGACCTGACCCTCGAGCCGTTCGACGTCGTCTTCGTGCCGAGAACCCGGATCGCCAACGTCAACAAGTGGATCGACCAATACGTCCGAGAGAACATCCCGGTCTCCTTCGGCTTCCGCATCGACATCGTCGACTAGGCTGACGAGCCGGCGTGGAAGCTGGATCGACTCCACGCGTCGCGGCCATCCTGGTCGGCGACATCCGACGCGAGCCCGGGCCACGCATCAAGTACGGCGGTCTCTTGACGGCGCTGGGCGCCCGCCTGCCGCTGGTCGGCGTGGGCGACGCCAGCCTCCGCGGCCTGTTGCGCCTGTGGATGGCCGCGCGCACCTTCCGCCCCGATCGTGGCCGCTGGCGCGAGCTCTTCCACAAGAACACCGCCGCCTTTCGCCACCGCTCGCGGAAGGCGAGCCGGTTGATCGAGGCCGTCATAGGACGGGTCGACGTCGTGCTGCAGGTGGGCGGCATGCTGGACGCCCGGTGGCACGACTCCCAGCCGCCCAGCGTGATCTATACCGACTACACCGCCCTCCTCTCGGCCCGCCGGCCCCAAGTCGGCCGCTCGCCGCTCTCGGGCCGCGAGCTCGACGCCTGGCTGCGCCTCGAGACCCGAGCCTACCGGCGCGCGGCGCACGTCTGCGCCCGGAGCGAGTTCGTCCGCCGCTCGCTGATCTCCGACTACGACCTGCCGGCCGAAGGCGTCACGACGATCGGCGCCGGCGTCAACTTCACGCCGCTGCCGGCGCTCGAGCCTCGTCGCAGCGACGCGCCGCCGACCGCTCTATTCGTCGGCGTCGAGCTCTTCCGGAAGGGTGGAGACGTGCTGCTGAAGGCGTTCGCCCGCGCCCGGGCGCGGGTCGCCGACGCCAAGCTGATCATGGTCACGGGCGAGCGGGTTCCGCCGGGCCTGCCGCTCGAAGGGGTCACGGTGCTGGAGCCGACCTGGGACCGATCGCGGCTGGCCGCTCTCTACGCATCGGCCGACCTGTTCGTTCTGCCTTCGCGCTTGGAGACCTGGGGCGACGTGCTGCTCGAGGCGATGGCGTACGGGCTCCCCTGCATCGGCGTCGAGGGCGAAGCGATGGCGGAGATCGTCGACGCCGGTACGACCGGTCTGCTGGTGCCGCCCGCGCAGGAGGCGCCGCTCGCCGACGCCCTGGTCGAGCTGTTCGAGAATCCCGACCGCCGCGCGCGCTGGGGCCGCGCCGCGCGCCGGCGTGTCGAGTCCGAGTTCACCTGGGAGCGGGTCGCCGATCGACTCGCGGCGCGGCTCGAGACGGCTGCGGCGCCCGCCGCCGCCATTTGACCCGGTCGACCACGTGAGCTCACGAGACGCCAACGCGCTGGCCCGCGTCACCATCACCGGAACTCTCTGGAACTACGGCGCCTTCGCGCTGGGCAAGGGCCTGGTCTTCGTCAGCACCGTGCTGCTCGCCCGGCTTCTGGTACCGGCCGACTTCGGGCTGGTGGCGCTCGGGCTGGTGGTCATCAACTTCCTCGACACCCTCAGCGACTTCGGCGTCGGCGCCGCCCTCATCTACCGATCGGAGAACCCGGAGCGGACCAGCTCCACGGCTTTCACGATCGGCCTCATGATGGGCGTCCTCCTGACCGTCGCCGCCGTCCTCGGAGCGCCGCTGGCGGCCGACTTCTTTCGTGAGCCGCGCCTGGTGCCGGTGCTCCAGGTGCTGGCGGTGAGCTTCCTGATCACCGCCCTGCGCAACGTTCACGAGGCCCGGCTCAAGAAGGACCTCGCGTTTCAGCGGCGGTTCGTGCCGGAGGTCGGCAGAACGGCCGTCAAGGGCCTGGTTTCGGTGCTTCTGGCGTTCTTCGGTTTCGGCGTGTGGAGCCTGGTGTGGGGGCAGCTCGGCGGCAGCCTGGCTTCCACGCTGCTCTACTGGCGAGTCGCTCGCTGGCGGCCGCGCCTGACGCTCGACCGAGAGATCGTCGGCGCGCTCCTCGGCTACGGCGGCCAGATCGTGCTGGTGCAGATCCTCGGCATGATCCACAAGAACGTCGACTACCTGATCATCGGTCGCAGGCTCAGCGCCGACGACCTCGGCTTCTACTTCATGGCGTTCCGAATCCCCGACCTGATCATCATCAGCCTCTGCCACGTGGTGAGCCAGGCGCTCTTCCCGGCCTTTGCCCGGCTCCAGGACGATCCTCGAGCCCTGAAGCAGGGCGCGCTCGCGATGTTGCGCTACACCGCATTGATCACCGTGCCGGCGGGCATCGGCATCGCCGTCATCGCCGCCGATTTCGTCACGATCTTCTACACCTCGCGCTGGGCTCCCAGCATTCCGGTGATGCAGATGCTGGCCCTCTACGCGCTCTTTCAGGCGATCAGCTTCAACGTCGGCGACATCTACAAGGCGACCGGCCGGCCGGCGGTCCTCAACTACCTCGGTGTCGCCAAGCTGGCACTGACGATCCCGGTGCTGTGGATCGCCGCCGGCTACGGCATCCGCTGGGTGGCGGTCGGCCAGGCGGCGACGGCCCTGGTGCTGACGCTGTTGAGTCTCGAGATCGCCTGCCGCCTGCTGGACGTGCGGCGGGCGGAGATCGCCCGCGCGCTGCGTCCCGCGGCGATGTCGGCGGTGGCCATGGGGATCGTTCTCTTCCCGCTGGCGCGGCTGCTGCCTCCGACGCCGGCGGCCCGCATGCCCGCGCTGATTCTCGCCGGCGCGACCGCCTACGTCGCCACCCTCTGGTGGACGCACCGGGAGACGGTCGAAGGCGCCCTCGCCCTCTTCCGCCGCGACGAGCCGGAGATGCCGCCCGGCAAGACCTAGTCGAAGGCGACGCCGTCGAACGGACCCGGGCAGCGTCCCTTCGCCCCCCGCTTCTCCACCTTGGCGGCCATGCAGTGGAGCCACTCCTCGAGATCGGTGTAGCCATCGCCGTCGGTATCGGCATCGGTCGGGGGCGGCGCCAGCGGCCTTCGGGTCGAGTCCGTCGGCGGCAAGCCACCGACCTCATCAGGACTGTCGATGATCCGCCCCGAGCGCTTGCGGACGCTGCGCACCACCCGGCGATCGACGGCGTCCCGATCGCGCGGACGAGCGCCGGCCGACTTGAGCACGTGGCTCCGTGTCTTGCCGGAGCGCATCACCTCGAGCGGCGACACCGTCACCGGCGGCCGCTCGCTCCGGATCCACTCGCCGACCCGGTTGTCGACCACCGACCAGGGGTCGCCCTTGGCGTAGGGACCGACGTTGTCGGCGACGTAGACCCGCGTCTCCGGGTGGTCGTTGGTGACCACGACCGTCGGGATCGACTTGCGGGCATCGCGGCCGGGCAGGTAGACGTTGCCGATCACGCTCACCCAGATCGGCTCGCCATCGCCCCCCACGTCGAGTGCCCGATGGCGCACGTTGTACATCAGGTTGTTGACCACGATCCCCGTCGTGTCTTCGGCGAAACGCGGATTGCGGTCGGTGTTGTGCGCCAGCAGGTTGCGCACGACTCCGATTCGGCGAGCCTTCTGCCCGACCAGAAGCCCCATCGAGTGGGAGCCATCGGGGTGCAGGGAATCGGACAGGGCCTCGGAGATGATGTTGTTGCTCACGGTCACGTCGTAGACGTTGGCGTACCAGAGGCTGAGGTTCTCGTCGATCGCCCAGCTGATGGAGCAGTGATCGATGAGCACGTTGTAGGCGTCGAAGCTCCCCCTGCGATCGGTCGAGATGCCGAGCCCGTCGCGGAACTCCGGCTCGCTGTTGGCGCGATCGTCGCCGACCCGGATGCGCAGGTGCCGGACCACGACGTCGTGGGTGTGGATGCGCAGGGTGTCGCCCGCCAGCGTGATCCCCGGCGCCGGCGCGGTCTGGCCCGCCACCGTCAGATAGGGGTGGGAGACGACGATGTCGTCGCGCAGATGGATGACGCCTCCGACCTCGAAGATGACGGTGCGCGGCCCCGAAGCCTTGAGCGCCCGCCGTAGCGACCCCGGCCCCGAATCGGCGAGCGTCGTGACCCGCAACACACGGCCTCCGCGCCCCGCGCGCGTGACGCTGCCGAAGCCCTGTGCGCCCGGAAAGGCGGCGAGCCGGCCGCTATAGTCGCGGGAGGCGTCTTCGAACGCCGGGCCCGCCGACCACGCCGGGAGCGCGATCAAGCCGCCGAGCACGAGACTCACCAGGGCTCCGGCCGCCGCGGAAAGGTGCCTCATCCGATCAGTCTACTCTCCCGGCCTCGCCGCCGGTCCGCTCGCGGCGGAGAAGCGCCTCCCAGTCCGCCATCATTCTTTCGACGGAGAAAGCCGTTTCGACCCGCTCTCGAGCGGCTGCGGCCACGCGCGCACGCAGGTCGTCGTCGCGCAGCAAGAGGGCGGCGTGCTCGGCGAGGGCGCGTTCGTCGCCGGCGGCGGCCAGGGCGCCGCTCACCCCGTCCTCGACGACCTCGGCGACGCCGTCCACCGCCGTGGCGACCACCGCGCAGCCGGCGGCCATCGCCTCGAGCAGCGACAGCGGCAGCCCCTCCCAGCGCGAGGTCGCCACGTAGACGTCGAGCGCCGCGAGCATCCGGGGCACGTCCTCCTGCCAGGCGGCAAGCCGCAGACGATCGCCGATACCGAGGCGGTTGGCCAGCGACCGCAC
>JAHEKO010000129.1:7008-8975 GCA_024638355.1 Acidobacteriota bacterium | reverse complement strand
GGGCGGGGGACCGATGGGAGTTCAAGAAACGCTGGAGAGAACCGTAAGCCGAATTCTGTGCCTCCGGCGAACCGGAGCGGCGGTCATTCCTCTGGGACCGGCGTTGCCGCCGGCCTCGAGCGACCTACCCGGGAACATCGAACGGATGGGCCACCCGCATGTGTCCCCCTATTTGGTCTTGCTCCGCATGGGGTTTGCCGTGCCTCCCGACGTCGCCGTGGGAGCGGTGCGCTCTTACCGCACCCTTTCACCCTTACCGGCGGCCCGAAGGCCTCCGGCGGTCTCCTCTCTGCTGCACTTTCCGTCGCGTCACCGCGCCTCGCCGTTAGCGAGCATGCTGCCCGTTGGAGTTCGGACTTTCCTCCCCTCGGCCCGAAAGCCGAGGAGCGACCGCCCGGCGCTCTCCAGCGCCCTCCTATTGTAGCCCGAGCCCGAGCCCGACCCGAATCCGCGACCGCCGGCCCGGGAAAAGAAGGAGAGAGTGGTCCGGCTAGCGCTTCAGGCGCTGCAATCCGTCGAGCGCATCGGGATGACCGGGCACGCGCTCGAGGAGGGCGAGATACTCGCGCCGAGCCATCGGCACGTTGCCGTCGCGCTCGTAGAGCTCCGCCACCGCCAGCCGCGAATCGTCGTCCGAAGGATCGAGCTCGATGGCACGGCTGTAGTTCTGGATCGCCTTGCGCACCCACTGCGGGTTCTCGCCCTGGCAGCGCGCCAGGAGAGCGTGATACTCGGCCTTGCGTACGTAGCGGCAGGCCGTGTAGAGCAGCTCGATGGCGTAGAAGTACTCGCCCTCATCGGCCAGTTCCTTCGCCATCCTGTAATTGCGCTCGGCGATCTCGCGCTGCTCCGCCAGACGCTCCTCGCCCACCGGCACCGGTCCCGAGTTGGGCGCGGCGAGACCGATCTGGATGTTATAGGCGCGGCGCCGGTCCTCGTCGCTCAGGGTGAGATAGGCGAGAGTCGCGCGTTCGAAGAGAAGCTCCGGACCGGCCGCCAGCCCCTCCAGCGACAGCCGCGGGACGTGCGACGGATGGACCAGGCGCGCCAGGCTCATGTACGCGTCGAAGATCTGTTCGTCGGTCGCGCTCTCGCCCAGGCCGAGCAGCTCGTAGTGATTCAGCCCTCCGACCCGGGCCAGCAGATCGGCGAGCTGCTTCCGGTGCTCTTCCGGCTCCAGCTCCACCGGACTGGACTTCAAACTGGCGACGATGCGCTCTGCAAACTGCCGCAGAAGCTCGGAGTTGAGAAGCGCGTCGCCCCGCAGATGGCTCACCGTCGCCGATTCTAGCCCGGATGGCTCCGCGTCAATGGGCGGACTCGCCGTCGCCCGACGCGGCGGCCCACTCTCGGACCCGCTCGAAGACCCGTGCGCCGAGCTCCACGCCGATCTCCGCCTGCAGGGTCTCGAGACTCGCTTCAGTGACCCCGGCAAGACTGCCGAAGCGGCGCAGGAGACGACGGCGGCGGCGCGGACCGATGCCGGGGATCTCGTCCAGCCGCGAGCCCAGGGTGCGACGCGACCGCCGGCGCCGGTGACGCGAGACGGCGAATCGGTGGGCCTCGTCGCGGATCGACTGCAGCAGCCGCAGGGCGGGGTCGCGACGATCCAGCACCAGTGGCTCCGGCCGCGCGGGCAGATAGATCTCCTCCTCGCGCTTCGCCAGCCCGACCACCGGCGTCTCGTCGACGCCGAGCAGCGCCAGCGCCTCGAGCGCCGCATTGAGCTGCCCGCGGCCGCCGTCGACGAGAATCAGATCGGGCATCGAGCCGACCTCCTCCAGCACGCGGCGGTACCGCCGCTCGACCGCCTGGCGCATCGAGGCGAAGTCGTCGGGGCCGGTCAGGCCGCGAATGTTGAACGATCGGTAGTCGCTCTTGCGCATGCGCCCCTCCTCCCAGACGACCAGCGACGCGACCGGCTGGTCGCCCTGGAAGTTGGAGATGTCGAAGCCTTCGATGCGCCG
>JAHEKO010000129.1:0-6908 GCA_024638355.1 Acidobacteriota bacterium | reverse complement strand
CGGCGGTCGCCGCGCGGTACTCGTCGAGCGTCGTCAACCCGTCGACGCAGGGTCCGAGGCAGCGCCGCATGTCGTAGTACAGACAGGGTCTCGGCAGCTTGCCGTCGATCTCGATCGAGCAGACGCGAATCTGAAAGAGACTCTGCACGAGCTTGATCGCCTTGCGCGCCAGACCGCCCGGCAGAAAGGGCCCGAAGTACTCGGCGCCGTCGTCGCGGATACGGCGAGTGAAAGCGATGCGCGGGTACTCGTCACGGGTCAGCTTGAGGTAGGGGTAGGTCTTGTCGTCGCGCAGAAGGATGTTGTAGCGCGGCCGCTTCTGCTTGATCCAGTTGTTCTCGAGCAGCAGCGCTTCGGCCTCGCTATCGGTGACCACGAAGTCGAGATCGGCGGCGTCCGCCACCATGGCCGCCAGCCGCGGCTCGCGGTCGCCGCTCAGGTAGTTGACGACGCGCTTGCGCAGCGACTTCGCCTTGCCGACGTAGAGCGCCTGGCCCTCGCCGTCCAGGAATACGTAGATCCCGGGACGGTCGGGTAGTCGGCGGATTCGCTTTTCGAGGGCGCGGTCCATCGCGGCGCTCAGCCCGTGTAGATCTGAAGCTCCTTGAGCTCCCTGAGCTTGTCGCGCAGCACCGCCGCCTCCTCGAACTCGAGGCGCTTGGCCGCGGCCTTCATCTCCTTCTCGAGGCGCTTCACGCGCTCGCCGAGCGGTAGATCGGACTCCTCGGCGACCTCCAGAGCGGGGCCGGTGGCGGCCGCGAAGTAGTCGAGGTTGCTCATCTGGACCAGCGGGCTGTGGATGTCTTTGAGAATCGTCCGCGGCTCGATGCCGTGCTCCTCGTTGTACGCCCGCTGCCGCTCCCGGCGACGCTCGGTCTCGTCGAGGGCCCGCTGCATCGAGTGCGTCACCCGGTCGGCGTAGAAGATGACCCGCCCTTCGACGTTCCGCGCCGCGCGGCCGGACGTCTGGATCAGCGACGTTTCGCTACGCAGGAAGCCCTCCTTGTCGGCATCGAGGATGGCGACCAGCGAAACCTCGGGCAGGTCGAGGCCTTCGCGCAGCAGGTTGATCCCGACCAGGATGTCGAACTCACCGCGCCGCAGGGAGGTGATGATCTCGACGCGTTCCAGGGTGTCGATGTCGCTGTGCAGGTAGCGCACTCGCAGATCGAGCTCGGTCAGATACTGGGTCAGCTCCTCCGCCATGCGCTTGGTGAGCGTGGTCACCAGAACGCGCTCGCCGCGGTCGACCACGGTGCGGATCTCGCCGACCAGGTGATCGACCTGGCCGCGAGCGGGATGCACTTCGATCGCCGGGTCGAGCAGGCCGGTCGGCCGCACCACCTGCTCGACGAAGACGCCGCCGGTACGCTCCAGCTCCCACGGCCCCGGAGTCGCCGAGATGTAGAGGCGCTGGCCGACGCGCTGGTCGAACTCCTCGAAGGTCAGCGGCCGGTTGTCGAGGGCGCTCGGCAGGCGAAACCCGAAATCGACCAGGGTCTGCTTGCGCGAGCGGTCGCCATGGTACATGCCGCGCACCTGGGGAATCGTCTGGTGGCTCTCGTCGACGATCAACAGGAAGTCGTCGGGCAGATAGTCGAGCAGGGTCGGCGGCGGCTCGCCGGGGGCGCGACCGGAGAGGTGGCGCGAGTAGTTCTCGATGCCGTGGCAGAAACCGATCTCGCGCAGCATCTCGAGGTCGAAGCGGGTGCGCTGCTCGAGCCGCTGCCGCTCGAGCAGCTTCTCCTCCCTCTCGAGCACGTCGAGGCGCTCCTTGAGCTCGACCCCGATCGTCTCGATCGCGTTCAGCCGGCGTTCGCGCGGCGTGACGTAGTGCGTCTTGGGGAAGATGCCGATCCGCTCGACCTCTTCGAGCGCGTCGCCACGCAGGACGTCGAAGCGGCTGATGCGCTCGATCTCGTCGCCGAAGTACTCGACCCGCACACCGCGCTCCTCGTAGGCCGGCAGGATCTCGAGGACATCGCCGCGGGCGCGAAAGCTGCCCGGGAAGAGGTCGAGCGGCGTGCGCTCGTACTGCATGTCGACCAGGCGGCGCAGCGCCTCCTCCATCCCCCGGTCGTCGCCGAGGGTGAAGAAGTAGAGCATGCCGTAGAACGACTCGGGCGAGCCGAGGCCGTAGATGCACGACACCGAGGCCACGACCAGGACGTCCCGCCGCTCGAACAGCGCCTTGGTCGCGCGCAGGCGGAGACGATCGATCTGCTCGTTGATCGTGGTCTCCTTCTCGATGTAGGTGTCGCTCTGCGGGACGTAGGCCTCGGGCTGGTAGTAGTCGTAGTAGGAGACGAAGTATTCGACCGCGCTGCCCGGGAAGAAGCTCCTGAACTCCTGGAAGAGCTGCGCCGCGAGCGTCTTGTTGTGGGACAGGACGAGCGTCGGGCGATTGACCTCCTCGACGATCTTGGCAACCGAGAAGGTCTTGCCGGAGCCGGTGACGCCCAGCAGCACCTGCTCGCGCTCGCCGCGGCGGATGCCTTCGACCAGCCGCCGGATCGCCTGGGGTTGGTCGCCCTGCGGGCTGAAGGGCGAGACGAGCTCGAAGCGGTCCATCAGGTGGTCGTCGCGTCGATCGGCGGGCCGCGCTGGGGGGCCGGCGAGTCCGCCGGAGCGGGGGTGGCGGCGAGGCGCTCGAGCGCTTCGATCGCCTCCAGGACGTCCTGGCGGCTCACCTCGCGCTTGCTGGCCAGGCCGAGCGCGCGCTGCAGGTCCTGCAGCCCGCTCATGTCGATGCGTCCCTCGGTCACCGCCTGCGACGCGGCGTCCAGGGCGCGGCGCAGGCGCTCCTCGTCCTCCGCGGTGACGTCCGGCGGAAGGTTGGCGAGGATCTGCCGCGCGTTGACCTCGTAGGCCCACAGGAAGAGATCCTTCGCTTTGACGATCAGCAGCAGGAAGAGCAGCGCGCCGATGAGCACGGTGGCGGCACAGCCGATCAGGATCGGCCGGCTGCACCCCTTGAGCGCGGCCGGATCGTGGGGGGCGTCGTCGAAGGGCGCCGGCGTGGCGCCTTCGGGCTGCGCTCCTCGTGGCTCTTCGGCAGGGTTCTCCACCATCCGCTCCGCGCTACTTCCTATCACCGGCCGCAAGGACGGGCAAGCGCAGCCGGATGCAGGTAGTAGGTGCGGTTGGCTCACCCGAGGTGGGAGGGAGGCAGCGCGGGAGGGCTCCCGCCGGCGCGCAGCGGCTGCGCGCGGTCGCAGCCCGAGCACCGGCGGGATACCCGCGCGGCAGCCGGGGCCGCCCCGGGCGAATCCAACGCACCCAATACCCGGACGCAACCCGGTACCCCGACGGTCCGTACCCCCGGGAGTAAGCTCACTTCCAGGAGAGCCTGAGATGCAGTCGAATCCCGGTCCCATTCTGGCGTCGATCGCCGTCCTTCTGGGCGCGCCGCTCGCCGCCGAGACGCTTCCCACCCCCTACCGCGCCGAGCAGATCCGCGACGCTTTCCAGGAAGGCCTCGAGATCGTCACCAAGACCTGGACGCCGCACGGCCAGAGCCTGTCGGTCATGCGGGTCAAGGCGGCGGACGACGAGGAGATGACCTTCTCGAACCGCCTGCTCGACGAGGCCTGGCGGCCGGTCGGCCATCCTACCGAAGGCACTTCCTCCTGGATCGAGCTCCGCGACCACGCCAGCTTCCCGGCCGCCACGGCCCGCCGCGAGCGCCGGACCCTGTTCACCGCTCTCGGCCGCCTGGAGGGGTGGCTCTACCGGGTCGAGTCGGCCGAAGGCGACAGCACCTCACTTTTCTTCGCCGACGACCACCCCGGTCCACCGGTGCTCTACGAGAGCCGGGAGGGGGATCAGGTCGTCTCCCGGGCGGAGCAGCTTCGGCGGCATATCGCCGCCCACTCGCCGAGCGCCCTGCAGGATGTCCTGGCGCCGGCGGCGCTGCCGCCGCTTCCACCGGAAGCACTGCGCCGCCTCGAGTACGCCCTCGGCAGCTGGCACGTTCGCGCCGAGGACTTCGACCCCGAGGGCGGCGTCGCCCGCACGACCGAATGGCGAAATCACGCCGAGTGGCTCCTCCCGGGGCGGCTGGTGCTGCTGACCCACGACGCACCTGAGCTCGGCTCGATCAGCAAGACCCTGGTCTTCTACAGCATCGAAGAAGAGACCTGGTACCTGGTTGACACCAACCAGAACGGTCAGCTCTGGATCCTCTCCGGGGGCTTGGAGCGCGAGGTGATCACGTCGCGTCCAAAGAAAATGCCCGACGGCAGGACCCTCGTCGTGCGCTTCACCCACGAGAACGTCGAGGCCGACTCCTTCGAGGCACTGATGGAGATCAGCTTCGACCAGGGCGAGACCTGGAGAGAGAGCAGCCGCCAGTATCTGAGGCGCCTGCCCTAGCCTGCTCTTCTCACCGGCTTTCTTCACGAGCCGGCGCCTCTATAATCCGGCCGTGCGCTTCGATCCGATCCCGCCCGACGGGCAGCCCGCGAAACCTGCCCGGGGCGCATCGAAACCGCGGCGCCGGCGCAGGCTCGCGCTGAAGCGCGGGCACCGCCTGGCGATCTACTGGAGCGTGCCGATCCTGCTGGTGCTGGCGGTCGGCGCCCTGGCCGGCGTCGGATTGGCGGCGGTCATCCGGGTGCCCAAGGTGGAATCCGTCGCCGACTTCGAGCCCGGCAGGATCACCCGTCTCTTCGATCGGGAGCGGGAAGAGTTCGCCACCTACGCCCGCGAGCGCCGGGTGATGCTGGTCGAGGGCGAAGTGCCGCCGCTGCTCGAACAGGCCATCCTCGCCGCCGAAGACGCCAACTTCCTGCAACACGGCGGTGTCGACATCCAGGGCGTGCTGCGCGCGGTCTTCAAGAACCTCATGCAGGGGCGCTACGCGATGGGTGGCTCCACCATCACCATGCAGCTGGCGCGGAACCTCTTCCTGTCGCCGGAGAAGAAGTGGCGGCGCAAGATCGAGGAGGCGCTCCTGGCGGTGGAGCTGGAGAAGCGCTACAGCAAGCAGCAGATCATCACCCTCTACTGCAACCTGATGTTCATGGGTCACGGCAACTACGGCATGGCCGCGGCCGCCCGCGCCTACTTCGACAAGGACGTGCCCGACCTGTCGCTGACCGAGGCGGCCACCCTGGCCGGCATACCCCAGCGGCCGAGCGCCTACAGCCCCTACCGGCGGCCCGACCTGGTGGTCAACCGGCGCAACTACGTGCTGCGCCGGATGCAGGAGGAAGGGTTCATCACGGCCGCCGACTACGACGTGGCGAGCCGCCAGCCGCTCGAGGTCGTGACCCACAGCGAGGCGATCGAGAAGGCGCCCTACTTCGCCGAGGAGATCCGCAAGGATCTGGAATCGCGGTACGGCAGCAAGGGGCTGCTCGAGAAAGGCCTCCAGGTCCATACGACCCTCGACTCCGTGATCCAGGCCCGTGCCCAGGAGGCCCTGCGCTCCGGACTGCTGCGGCTCGACCACATGCGCGGCTACCGCGGACCGATCGACACGATCGAGAGCGACGACCTCGAGGCCGTCGAGCTGCCGTCGTGGACTCGGCTCGATCTGCGGCCGGGGATGTGGAACCAGGGCGTGGTTCTCTCGGCGACGCGCTCGGCGGCGCGGATCCGCATGGGGGGCGAAACCCACGAGCTGACGCCGGCGGGCATTCGCTGGACGGGCAAGAGCTCGCCGCGGCAGCTCCTGCGCGCCGGCGACGTCGCCTGGTTCCGCTTCGAAGCCGGCGCGGAGGAGAACGGCGACCCGGTCCTGATGCTCGAGCAAGAGCCCGAGATCGAGGGGGCCGTCGTCGTTCTGGAGTCGGCCACCGGCGCGGTCCGCGCGATGGTCGGCGGCTGGGACTTCGACCGCAGCAAGTTCAACCGCGTCACCCAGGCGCGTCGCCAGGTCGGCTCGGCGTTCAAGCCGTTCGTCTTCGGCGCGGCGCTCGAGATGGGCTACACCGCGGCCGACACGCTCTACGACGCCCCGGTCGCCTTCCCGGCCATTCCCGGCGAGCCGCCCTACAGCCCGCGCAACTACTACCGGAAGTACTACGGCATCACCACCCTGCGGCGGGCGATCGAGGAGTCGTTCAACGTCTCGATGGTCAAGCTGATGGACATGATCGGCGCCCAGCAGGTGATCGACTTCGCGCGCCGCTGCGGCATCGAGTCCGACCTCCATCCCTTCCCCAGCCTGGCGCTCGGCGCCGTCGACCTGACGCCGCTCGAGATGGCCGCCGCCTACGCGGTATTCGCCAACCAGGGCCTCTACGTCCGGCCCTACCTGATCGAGAGCGTCAGCGAGCCCAACGGCAACCTGCTCGAGCAGCACGGCCTCACCGCCCACAAGGCGATGGACCCCGAGCTGGCGTTCGTCCTGGCGCACACCCTGGAGGGCGTCGTCGACCGCGGCACGGCCGCCTCGGCAAACGGCATCGAGGCGGCGTTGGCCGGGAAGACCGGAACCACCGACGACAACTCCGATGCCTGGTTCCCCGGTCTGACGCCCAGATACTCGATCCTCGTCTGGGTCGGTCATGACGTGAAGAAGTCGATCGGCCGTAATATGACCGGAGCCACGGCGGCGCTGCCGATCTGGCGCGAGCTGGTCGCGGCCGGCCTCGAGGACGGCTGGATCCACCCCGCCGAGGAGTTCAGCCCGCCCCCCGGCATCGTCTTCCAGGAGATCGAATACGCCACCGGCATGCTCGCCGGCCTCGGCGCCGAGCGCACGATCCGCGAGGCGTTCGTCGCCGGAACCGAGCCCGCTCAGCCGTTCAACCCGCGCTGGCGGCGGATCATGGCCCTACCCTGGTATCAGCAGGAGGCCCACTACGTCCCCAAAGCCGGCGAGCGGATGCCCGACGGCGTGGTCGACTGGGACCCGATCATTCAGAGCTGGTCGGAAGACGAGTAGCGTCGTCCGTCGG
>JAHEKO010000631.1 GCA_024638355.1 Acidobacteriota bacterium | reverse complement strand
ACTCCATCCGCTGCACCGCAAGGGTGCGCGACGGGGGCGTGGGCCGCAAGGGCGTCAGGGTTCAGCTCGAAGGCGCGATCGTACCCCTCGACGAAACCGACGATGTCGTCGTGTCGCTGCCGGCGCGGAGCGGCCGGACCGACCGCAACGGCAACCTCGAGATCGAGTTTCCGCTCGACGATCTGCCGGACGACGACCTCGCCGTGATCATCGAAGGAAGCTTCGCCACGCGCAAGAAGATGGACTTCGCCGAGGTCGAATGCGCCTCGCGCAATCGGATGCCTTGCCAGGACGGCCCCACGACCCTCTGCCTGCTCGACGACGAGCGCTTCAAGGTCGAGGTCGACTGGCGGTCGTCGTCGGAATCGGGGAGCGGGATGGTGCTGAGCTCCGGCTTCGACACCGGCCGCTTCTACTTCATCAACCCGAACAGCCAGGACCTGGTCGTTCAGCTGCTCGATAGCTGCTCGAACAACGATCACTTCTGGGTCTTTTACAGCGCTACGACCTTCGTCGAATACGAACTGACGGTTACCGACACGGTGACCGGCTCGAGCCGGGTCTATGGCAACGATCTGGGCCAGCCGGCCCCGGCCATCACCGACACCAGCGCCTTCGCTACCTGCCCCTAGCCCGTCAGCCGCGCTCGGGGCTCGCGACCTCGGCCATCAGCAGCTCGAGGGCGGCGCCGGGAGAACGGCTCTCTCCCTTGAGGCGCAGCTCGGCCTCGAGCACCCGGCCGGGCAGACCGGCCAGTCGCTCGCGCGGCAGCCTCGACACGGCCAGGTAGGCCTTGTGCAGCCGAAAGGGGTGGAGGCCGGTGAGCGGGCCGCGCCCGCCGCCGGGCAGGCCCTCCTGGAGCCCGGGGGCGATCCGCGACTTGAATCGATTGAAGCTCTTCTCGCCGCGCGGCAGGTTCTTGCGCTCGAGCGCACCGTCGACGGCGGCCAGGTGGCGACAGTAGCTCGCCAGGAGCGCGAAGAAGGAGAGGCGCGCCGCCACCGGATCGTCGGCGGAGGCCAGCTGGCGGCGCAGGCGGCGGTTGGCCGCCGCGGCCCGCCCGCTGCCGATGTCGTCGAGAATCTTCCAGACGTCCTCTTCACCGCGGTCCTCGACCGACTCCTCGACGATCGACATGCCGATCCGCCCGTCGACGGCGATCTCGGCCAGCTTGCGATACTCGGCGGCGAACCGAGCGGTGCTGTCGGCATCCACCGCCTGGCCGCGCCCGCGGTCCGATTCGCGTCGCAAGGTCCGGCGGGCCAGCTCGGCGAGGGCCCGCGGCTCGATTCCGGCTCCGGTCTCGCGCTCGAGCTCCGTCGTCAGCGATTCGAGCCCCTCCCAGCCGCGGCGCCCCGCTTCCACGCGGCCGACCGTCACCACCGCGCCGCGGGCGTCGAGGGCGGCGACCAGCGGGTGCCGCGGCGCCACCGAGCTCTCCGCCAGTACCAGCGTGTGGCCCTCCGGCAGCCCCTGAGTCACGATCTCGGCCACCGCCTCGGCGGCCCCCTCGGCCCTGCCTTGCAGGCCGGCCGCGCGCGCCCCCTCCAGGAGCCCGGCGGCCTGCTCCTTGAGCTTCTCGACCTTCTGCTTGGTGCGCGCCCGGCCGCGCCCCGAGCGCTTGAGGCTCCCCTCGCCCTGGAACGTCCAGTCGGGCATGTCGGCGACGACCTGCTCCGGGCTGCCGCGGTAGGGGTCGAGCTGCAGCAGCCGGAGCGCCTGCATGAGCCGGATGGCGGCGTTGCGCTCCCGGCCGGTCAGCTCGCCGGCGCCCGGCTCCACCGGCAGCACCTGGATCGCCTGATCGACGAGCGAAGCCGCGGCGCCGAGGTCGGCGACCACCGAGCTCTCGATCGCCACCACCACCTTGGCCGGCTCGAACAGCGAGAAGGTCCGCAGGTCGTCGAGCAGCGGGAGCAGCTGCGCGGGACGGCGATGGACCGTCGGCCGGCATTCGAATCTACGCCCCAGCGCCTCCGCCAGCCGCTCGGCGGCGGGCTCGGCGACCACCCGATCGCCGCTGATCAGATAGCACGGCTCCGTGTTGCCTGGCTTCCCGACCCGGTCGAGGAGCGCCTCCAGCTGCCGCGACATGACTCCGCTCCGCGCCCTAGCCTGACCTTCTCACCGGTTTCCGTTGCGAGCGACCCTGGCTAGCTCTCGTCGGGTCGCTGGAAGTCACCGTGATAGAGCTCGGCGGTTCTCGAGGCGCGATCGTTTTCGACCAGATCCTCGTCGAATCGCAGCTCGACCGAGCTCCAGGAACCGCAGAAGTCACAGCGATCCCGCCAATCGGGGAAGCTCATCCGGCAGACCCGGCAG
>JAHEKO010000128.1:1564-9005 GCA_024638355.1 Acidobacteriota bacterium | reverse complement strand
TCTGGGCCAACTATCGGCTGTGGCGAGGGAGCGGACGCTGGTGGCGTCCCGCCGCCGAGCTGGCGCGCGACGATCGGACGTGGCTCGAGGGGGTCGTTCGCTGGTCGTTCATCGGGATGGTCGGAATCTTCGCGCTGTCGCCGGCCACGGTCTCGCGCTGGTACCTGTTCGCGCTCTTTCACCTGGCCGTCCTGCCGCTCGTGCTCGCCGGCCGGGATCTGCTCGGCGGCCCGCGAGCGACCGCGGTCCGTCGCGTGGCCTGGGCCTGGAGCGCGATCGCCGTCGCCGTGGGACTCGCCCTCGTGCTGGGCGGCCCGATGTATCGCTGCGGCGGCGAGCGCTGCTCGCGCGCGGCGACGCTGCCCGAGCTGCGCTACGACCACCCGATGCTCGAGGAGCTGGGAATCCAGCGGACCTGCCCGGTCGTCGTGAACCAACCCGACGGCTGGTGGATCCAGACCGGACTTCCCGGAGCCTCGCCGTAGATCCCGGCATCTGCCGGCAAGCGACGCGGGCCGGTACCGCCGGTGCCCCTGTGATAGCTTGCTCTCACGCCACAATTCGTGGGTCTCTTGGAAGGAGTCGGAGATCGTGAAGGTTGCCGGAGACTACGTTTTCGACGCGCCTCAGCAAGAGGTCTGGGACGGGCTGCTCGACCCCGAGGTCCTGGCCGCCACGATGCCGGGCTGCGACAAGCTCGAGCTGACTGGCGAGAACCAGTACCAGGGGGTGCTGAACATCAAGGTCGGCCCGGTCCAGGGCAAGTTCCAGGGCAAGATCGAGCTCGAAGATCCCGACCCGCCCAACGGCTACTCGATGAAGGTCAACGGCCAGGGGGCGCCCGGTTTCGTCAAGGCGCACGCCAAGATCGACATCGCCGCCGAGGGCGAGATGACGCGGCTCACCTACGACGGCGACGCACAGGTCGGCGGCCGGATCGCCAGCGTCGGCCAGCGCCTGCTCGAGAGCTCGGCCAAGGCGATCATCAAGCAGAGCCTCGAAGGACTCAACGAGACGCTCAAGGCCAGAGCCGGCGGCGAGGAGGGCGAGCCGGTCCGGGTCGACAAGCCGTCCCAGACCGAGTTCGCCGCGGCGGTCGCGAAGGAAGTGGCCAAGGACGTCGTGCCGAAGCCGGTCTGGATCGCGATCGTCGTGTTGCTCTTGCTCCTGATTCTCTATTTCGTTCTTTCATAACGCATTTCAGGTCATTTCAGGGGACAGGCACCTTGCTCACCCGCAGTCGACCGCGGTCGAAATGAGGTGACTGTCACCGGATTGGAGGCGTCGTGATTCCAGGACAGTTCGACTATCACGCACCCACCTCCCTCGACGAGGCGGTGGCGCTGCTCGGCCAGCACGGCGGCGCCAAGATCCTCGCCGGGGGACAGAGCCTGATTCCGGCGATGCGCTTTCGGCTCGCCCTGCCCGAGGTTCTGATCGACATCAACGGCCTCGCCGACCTCGACTACATCCGCGAGGCGGTCGGCCATCTGGCGATCGGCGGGCTGACCCGCGAGTCGGCGCTCGAGGAGTCCGCTGCGGTGCAGAGCCGCTACCCGCTGCTCGCCGACACCGCCCGGGTGATCGCGGATCCACTGGTCCGCAACCTGGCCACGGTGGGCGGCAACCTCGCGCACGCCGATCCGGCCAACGATCATCCGGCGGCGATGCTCGCTTACAACGCCCAGGTGGTGGCCCACGGGCCGCAGGGAACGCGTACGATCGCGATCGACGACTTCTTCACCGGACTCTTCGAGAACAGCCTGGCCGACGACGAGATCCTGACCGAGATCCGCATCCCCGAGCCCGGCGCCGGGGCCGGCGGCGCCTACCTGAAGGTCGAGCGCAAGGTCGGCGACTACGCGATCTCGGCGGTGGCGGTTCAGCTCGCGATGAGCGGCGACAGCGTGAGCGCGGCGCGCATCGGCCTGACCAACGTCAGCCCGGTGCCGATGCGGGCGAGCGGCGCCGAGCAGGCGGTCGTCGGCCAGCGGCTCACCGAGGAGGTGCTCGAGGCGGCGGGCCGGGCGGCCGCCGCCGAATGCGACCCGTCGGCCGACCTCCGCGGCAGCGTCGACTACAAGCGCGATCTGACGCGCGTCTTGACCAAGCGCGCGCTGCGCAAGGCCGCCGAGCGGGCGGCGGGAGGAACGTCATGAGCAAGCACACGATCACGCTCACGGTCAACGGCAACGAGTTCACCCGCGAGGTCGAGAGCCGAACGCTCCTGGTGCACTTCGTGCGCGAGGACCTCGATCTCACCGGCACGCACATCGGCTGCGACACGACCAGCTGCGGCGCCTGCACGCTGCTGGTCAACGGGCGCGCGATCAAGAGCTGCACGATGTTCGCGGTGCAGGCCAACGGCGCCGCCGTCGAGACCATCGAAGGGGTGGCGCAGAACGGCGACCTGCACCCGCTGCAGGAGGGCTTCTGGGAGAAGCACGGCCTGCAGTGCGGCTACTGCACGCCGGGCATGATCATGAGCGCCAAGCAACTGCTCGAGCAGAACCCGAACCCGACCGAGGAGGAGATCCGCTGGGGCATCTCGGGCAATCTCTGCCGCTGCACCGGCTACAACAAGATCGTCGAGGCGATCCAGTACGCGGCCGCCAAGGCCCGGGAGGGCCAGACCGAAGCGGGCGGCGAGGAGGCGAGCTCATGAGTCACCTGGACGATCGGTTCGAGCACCACACGCCGAAGCCGGAGGGCGCCTCCGCCAAAGTCGACCTGGTCGACGAGGTCCAGATCAAGACGCCGCCCGAGATCTGCGGCATGGGCCACCGGATGAAGCGCAAGGAGGATCCTCGATTCATCCAGGGCAAGGGCAACTACGTCGACGACGTGAAGCTTCCCGGCATGCTCTACATGGACATCGTGCGCAGTCCCTACGCCCACGCCCGGATCGTCTCTATCGACGACAGCGAAGCCCTGGCGACGGAGGGCGTCGTCGCGGTGATCAAGGGCCAGGACCTCGAAGCCGCGGGCGGCCTCCACTGGATGCCGACCCTGATGTCCGATACCCAGATGGTCCTGCCCATCGACAAGGTCGTCTACTACGCGCAGGAGGTGTGCGCGGTGGTGGCGACCGATCGCTACATCGCCGCCGACGCGATCGAGAAGATCTTCGTCGAGTACGAGCCACTCGAGCCGGTGGTCGACCCGCACGAGGCGATGAAGGACAAGGTGATCGTCCGCGAGGACAAGGAGCAGAAGACCAATCACATCTGGCACTGGGAGGCGGGCGACAAGGAGGCGACCGACCGGGTCTTTTCCGAGGCCGCGCACGTGGTCGAGCAGACCATGCACATTCCGCGGCTGCACGTCAGCTCGATCGAGACCTGCGGCATGGTGGCCAACTACAACAAGGCCACCGAGCACATGCAGATCTACATGACCTCGCAGGCCCCGCACGCGCACCGCACGGTATTCGCCCTGGTGAGCGGCCTGCCCGAGCACAAGATCCAGATCATCTCGCCCGACATCGGCGGCGGCTTCGGCGGCAAGGTGCCGGTCTATCCCGGCTACGTCTGCTGTGCCGTGGCGAGCCTGGTGACCGGCAAGCCGGTCAAGTGGATCGAAGACCGGAGCGAGAACCTCCAGGCCGACAGCTTCGCCCGCGACTACCACATCACCGCCGAGATGGCGGCCGACGCCGACGGCATGATCACCGGCCTCAGGGTAAAGACTCTCTCCGACTGTGGCGCGGCCGACGCGGCGGCCAACCCGTCGAAGTTCCCGGCCGGCCTCTACTCGATCTGCACCGGCTCCTACGACATGCAGGCGGCGCACATCGAGGTCGACGGGGTCTACACGACCAAGCCGCCCGGTGGCGTCGCCTACCGCTGCTCGTTCCGGGTCACCGAGGCGGTGCACATGATCGAGCGGGTGACCGACATCATGGCCGCCGAGCTGGGCCAGGACCCGGCCGAGCTGCGGCGCAAGAACTTCATCCGCGAGTTCCCCTACAAGTCGCCCACCGGCTGGGAGTACGACAGCGGCAACTACGAGGCCGCCCTCGACAAGGCGATGGAGACCATCGGCTACGCCGAGCTGCGGCGCGAGCAGGCCGAGAAGCGCGCGCGGGGCGAGCTGATGGGCATCGGCATCTCGAGCTTCACCGAGGTCGTGGGCGCCGGACCCTCGCGCGATTACGACATTCTGGGCATCAAGATGTTCGATTCGGCCGAGATCCGGATTCATCCGACCGGCAAGGCGATCGCGCGCTTCGGCACCAAGTCGCAGGGCCAGGGTCACGAGACGACCTACGCCCAGATCATCGCCGAGGAGCTCGGGCTGCCGGCGGCCGACGTCCAGGTCGAGGAAGGCGACACCGACACCGCCCCCTACGGACTGGGCACCTACGCCAGCCGCTCGACGCCGACCGCCGGCGCCGCCGGCGCGATGGCGGCGCGCAAGATCAAGGCGAAGGCGAAGAAGATCGCGGCCTACCTGCTCGAGGTCGGCGAGGACGATCTCGAGTGGAACGTCGACCGCTTCCAGGTCAAGGGCTCGCCGGAGCAGGCGAAGACGATCCAGGACATCGCCTTCGCGGCCTACACCAACCACCCGCCGGGGATGGAGGCGGGGCTCGAAGCGACCGACTACTACGACCCGCCCAACCTGACCTTCCCGTTCGGTACCTACATTTGCGTGGTCGACATCGACAAGGGCACCGGCGAGGTCAAGGTACGCCGCTTCGTCGCGATCGACGACTGCGGCCACATCATCAACCCGATGGTGGTCGAGGGCCAGGTTCACGGCGGCCTGACCATGGGGCTCGCGCCGGCGCTGTTCGAGGAGATCGTCTACGACGAGAACGGCCAGAACCTGAGCGGCACCTTCGCCGACTATCTCCTGCCGACGGCGGTCGAGTCGCCGAAGTGGGAGACCGGGCACACGATCACGCCGTCGCCCCACCACCCGCTCGGCGCCAAGGGGATCGGCGAGTCGCCCACCGTCGGCGCGCCACCGGCGATCGTCAACGCCGTCGTCGACGCGCTGTCGCACCTGGGCGTCAAGCACATCGAGATCCCGATCACCCCCGAGAAGGTGTGGAAGCTGCTGCGAGAAGCGGGCGTCACCGACTAGATGCCCACATGAGCCTGGCCTCGCTGAGCGAGAGCCCGGGGGCGGCGTTCCCGCCCCCCTGCGAACTTCGCTAGATCCAATGGCGAACACCTTCTTCAGCCTCGCCCACGAGCTCGAGAGCCGCGGCGAGCCGTTCGCGACGGCGACGGTGGTGCGCATCGAGCGGCCGACCTCGGGCAAGCCCGGAGACCGGGCGATCGTGACGCTCGCGGGCGAGCTGCTCGGCTGGGTGGGCGGCAGCTGCGCGCGGCCGACCGTCATCCGCGAGGGGCTCGCGGCGCTCGCCGACGGGCGGAGCCGGCTCATCCGGCTGTCGACCGAGCCCGACGACCGCTCCGGCCACGAAGGCATCACCGATCTGTCGATGACCTGCTTCTCGGGAGGCACCATGGAGATCTTCATCGAGCCCAACCCGCCGCGGCCGCGGCTGATCGTGGTCGGCGACCAGCCCGTCGCCCACGCGCTCGCCACGCTGGGACGGACGATGGGCTATCAGGTGCTGACCGTCGGCCGGCCACCGGGGCTCGAAGGCGTCGAGACGCTCGCCGCTCCCGCCGAGATCGCCGGCCGCGTCCACCCCCTCACCTTCGTGGTGGTGGCCACCCACGGCGACCACGACGAGGTCGCGCTCGAGACGGCGCTCGAAGCCGAGGCGCCCTACGTCGGCCTGGTCGCGAGCCGCAAGCGGGCCGAGTCGATCGGCAAGTACCTGAAGGTGCGGGGTCTGACCGAAGAGCGGCTGGCGGCGCTGCGCTCCCCCGCCGGGCTCGACATCGGCGCGCGCACGCCGGAGGAGATCGCGCTCAGCATCCTGGCGGAGATCGTCCAGGTGGGCCGGTCGATGGACAGCTTCGCCTGGGCCGCGGCCGGGAGCGCAGCCGTCCAAGACGAAGGCTCGCAGAGCGGGACCGCGCTCGACCCGGTCTGCGGCATGAGCGTAGCGAAAGACTCGACGCCCCACAGGCACGAGCACGAAGGGAAGCTCTATTACTTCTGCTGCGCCGGGTGCCTGGAGACCTTCGAGTCCGACCCCGAAGCGCACCTCGCCTGAAGGCGGCACACCCCGACCCTCGAGCCCGAACCGCCGCTTCCGCACGTTACACTCGCGAGATTCATGCGAGCCCCGACCCTCCTTCTCCTCTGCCTCTGCCTCGCCCTGACCCTCCCCACCTGCGCCCCGGCGCCCGAAGCCACCGAGATCCTGTGGGACGAATGGGGCGTGCCCCACATCTTCGCGCACGATTCCGAAGCGCTGTTCCATGCCCTCGGCTGGGCGCAGGCGCGGGCCCACGGCGATCTGCTCCTCGAGCTGATCGGCAAGGCGCGCGGGCGGGCCGCCGAATACTGGGGCGGCGAGCGCAATCTGGCCTCGGACCGCTGGATCCGCACCATGGGCGCGCCCGCGCGGGGGGTCGAGTGGTACGAAGCCCAGGGCAGCTTCAAGGCGTATCTCGACGCCTTCGCCGCGGGCATCAACGCCTACGCCGAAGCCCATCCCGAGGCGATCGCCGACGACCGGGAGATCGTCTTGCCGGTCACGCCGGCCGATGTCCTCGCCCACTATCAGCGCATTCTCCACTTCACCTTCGTCGTGGCGCCGAACCGGGTTCGCTCCCTGGACGACTACCTCGAGAAGACCGGCGACGAGCGCCAGGGCTCCAACGCCTGGGCGATCGCGCCCCAACGCACCGGCAGCGGCCACGCCATCCTCGTGGCCAATCCGCACCTGCCGTGGGGCGACCTCTTCACCTGGTTCGAGGTCCAGCTCACCGCGCCCGGCATCGACGCCTATGGCGCCACCCTGGTCGGCGCCCCCTTTCACGGCATCGCTTTCAACGACCACCTCGGCTGGACCCACACCGTGAACACTCACGACGGCTACGACCTCTACGAGCTGACCCTCGCCGAGGGCGGCTACCAGTGGGATGGCGAGGTCCGTCCCTTCGAGGTCGAAGAGCAGGTGATCCGGGTCAAGGGCGAGGACGGCGCGATGACCGAGGAGACGCTCACCGTGAAGCGCTCCGTGCACGGACCGGTGCTCGCCGAGCGCGACGGCCGGGCGATCGCCATCCGCGTCGTCGGCCTCGAGGCGCCGGCGGCCTTCGAGCAGTACTGGGAGATGGCGCGGGCGACGAGCCTCGAAGAGTTCCAGGCCGCTCAGTCGCGGCTCCAGATGCCGATGTTCACCACCGTCTACGCCGACCGCGACGGCCGCATCCTGCACCACTTCGGCGGCGAGACGCCGGTGCGTTCGCAGGGGGACTGGAAGACCTGGCAGCAGCCGGTGCCCGGCGACAGCTCCGAGTGGCTGTGGACCGAGGTGCACGAGTACGACGAGCTGCCGGCCGCG
>JAHEKO010000128.1:0-1464 GCA_024638355.1 Acidobacteriota bacterium | reverse complement strand
GAGGTCTACCGCCTGCGCCGGGGCGACCGCGATCTGCCCGCCAACGGCGGCCCGGGCCAGCTCGGCATCTTCCGCGTCGTCTGGTTCGAGGAGGCCGCCGACAACCGCCGCGTCGCCGCCGGCGGCGACTCCTGGGTCGGCATCATCGAGTTCAGCGATCCGCCGCGCGCCGTGGCGCTGATGAGCTACGGCAACTCGTCGCAACCGGGCTCGCCGCACAACGGCGACCAGCTCGAGCTCTTCTCGAAGAAGGAGATGCGGCCGGTGTGGCGCGAGCGAGCGGAGATCGAGGCGAACGCGCGCGAGATCGAAACGGTGGACCGGGGCCACTAGCCTCGAGACGCCGCGCTCGAATACGAGCTCTACACGAGGTGAAAAGGGTGTCGTGTTAGCATCATCTTTCGCAGTCGGAAAGGAGTCAGGTCATTTCTTCCAAGATTTTCGTCGGTAACATCAAGTTCGAAACCACCAAGGAGGAGCTCGTTCAGCTCCTCTCTGAGGTTGGGCCGGTCAGGGATGCCTACCTGCCCACCGATCGCGCCACCGGGCGCCCCCGAGGCTTCGCGTTCGTCGAGTACGCGACCCCCGAGGAGGCCGCCGAGGCGATCGAGAAGTTCAACAACTACGAGTTCGGCGGCCGGCGCTTGCGCGTGAATGCCGCCGAGGATCGTCCCCGCCCGCGGGCTCCGAGAGCTCCCTCACCGCCCCGGTTCTCCGGCTTCGGCGGCGACAGCGGCGGCGGCGGCGGCGGCAACGATTGGAGCCGCCCCTCCAAGCCGAAGGGCAGCCGGCGCGGCCTGCGCGGCAAGAAGCGCAGCCTCTAGAGCGCTTCCGCTCGACCGCTCCCGCGTTCGCGGGGCCCTCACATTCGAGTGCCGCCGGTCTTCTTCGCAGCTAGACTCTCAGGCAGCTAGACTCTCTGAGTGATAGGGCTCCGCGCACCCGCGATCCTGGTCCTGCTGGCGATGCTTCCGTTCGGCGCACGCGCCGAACGGCCGGCCGATCACGTCGTACTGATCTCCGTCGATGGACTGCGGCCCGACTTCTACCTCGAGCCGCGGTGGCCGGCGCCGATGCTCCAGCGAATGGCCCGCCGGGGGGTGCACGCCAAGGGTGTGACCTCGGTCTTCCCCTCGGTCACCTATCCGTCGCACACCACGCTCATCACCGGGGCGCTGCCCGCGCGGCACGGGATCGTGAACAACAGCCCCTTCGAGCCCGGTGGACAGACCGGCCGCTGGTACTGGGAGGCAGAGGCGATTCGCGTGCCGACTCTATGGGACGCGGTGCGCGCCGCGGGGCTCCAGAGCGCGAGCCTCGGCTGGCCGGTCAGCGTCGGAGCACCGGTCGAGTGGAACCTTCCGGAGATCTGGTCGCTCGACCCCGACCGCACCGCGATCGACGTGATGAAGGAGGTGACCACGCCGGCCGGTCTCTGGGCCGAGATCGAGCGCGAGGCGACCG
>JAHEKO010000127.1:5021-9009 GCA_024638355.1 Acidobacteriota bacterium | reverse complement strand
GGCAGGCCGAAGAGGGCGACGGCGGCGGCGAGTAGCGCGAGCTGCGTGCCGACGGCGATCTCGAGACCGAGCGCGAAAGCGACCGCCAGCGTCGCGAAGGTCGCGGTAAGCAGCCGCGAGTGGCCGAGACGCCAGCGCGCGAACCAAGCCGCGGATTCCAGCCGGCGCGAACCGCCGGCCGGGATCCTCGACGCCGCGACGCTAGGCAGCGACAGGCTCGATGCGCTCGGCTTCATCCCGGTCGCTCGCCGTCTTGGCGCGGGCGATCTGGTAGATGACGACGCCGTAGAGGGCCTTGGCGGTCAGGTCCGCCACGCTGTAGCCGACCTGAAGTCCGGCTTCCGCGGCGCCTCCGCTAAGGCCGATCATCGGCAGGATGAAGGCTACCGGGTAGACCCACCACGAAACCAGGATCACGGTGCGGGCGCGGCCCAGCAGCCGACGAACCTCGCCGGACTCGTTGGCGACGGCCGTTGCCAGCCGGCCGTAGAGGACCGCCAGAATGTAGATGAACGGCACCATGGCCAGCGCCCAGAAGAGCCACTTGGTCCCGGCGCTCGAGGCCACCTCGCCCGGGTAGCCCAGGGCGATCATGAGCACCGAAGCGATCGTCAGGTTACGCAGCATCGGACCCGACTCACGCTTCGCCAGCCCCAGCACCGCGACCAGCTCGACGAGCAGCAGCGGCACGGTCAGCAGCCAGTCGGCGTAGCGGTAGGCGTCGTTGAATCCGACTCCGGTCGAGACGTACTGGCCGCCGACCAGCTCGTAGGCGGCTTGCCAGCTCTCCCAGATGCGCAGGTAGTGGTAGCTGGCGATGAAGACGACGATCGCCGAGACGAGCAGGGCGGGTCGGTACTTCGGCGCGATGTCCATTCGCGAGCCGAAGAAGAAGAGGCCCGCGGCGGCCATGCCGGCCACCGTCAACGAGAGCATGTTGTAGACCAGCTCGTATTGGAACGGGGTGAGTGCTTCCATGGTCAACCTCCTGATTGGTGTGTTCTTGCGGTGGCCGGCGAGCGGCTTCCGTGGTTTTCTTTCGCCTCGCCTTGGCCATCAGTTGCCGAGAGTCCCGGCAGTCAGCGCGAAAGGAGGAGTTCGCTCAGGCCGCGCTAGGATGCCCGAATCCTGACGCGATTGAACTCCAAGGGGCTGGGCTACGCGCTCGCCGCGTACGGCGTGTGGGGGCTCTTACCGATCTACTGGAAGCAGCTCCAGGCGGTGCCGGCTCTCGAGATCCTGCTGCACAGGATGGTCTGGTCGCTGTTCTTTCTTGTCGTCCTGGTCTGGGTGGCCGGCCGCTGGGGACGCCTGCGCGCGGCGCTGTCCGACCGCCGGACCCTGGGTCTCTACGCCGCGGCGGCCCTCCTGCTGTCAGCGAACTGGTGGACCTACATCTGGGCGGTGAACGCCGGCTTCATCGTCGAGACCAGCCTCGGCTATTTCATCAATCCGCTGGTCAACGTCGCCCTGGGGGTCGTCTTCTTCAGGGAGCGACTGCCGGCCGGGCAGTGGGCAGCCATCGGGCTGGCCACCGTAGGCGTCGGCTACCTGACCTGGGCGTACGGCCAACCGCCCTGGATCTCGCTGGTTCTGGCCTTCTCGTTCGCCTCCTACGGCGCGCTCAAGAAGATCGCGCCCCTGGGCGCGGCCGAAGGTCTCGCTCTCGAGACCGCTCTCATGTCGGCACCGGCATTCGCCCTGCTGATCTACTGGCAGGCGTCCGGCGTCGCGAGCTTCGCGGCCCGCGGAGCCGCCGTCGATCTCCTGCTCGTGGGCGCCGGCGCCGCCACTGCGCTGCCGCTGGTCTGGTTCGGTGCGGCGGCGCGACGCCTGCCACTATCGATCGTCGGCGTCATGCAGTACATCGCGCCGACGGTGCAGTTCCTGATCGGCGTGCTGATCTACGGCGAGGCCTTCGACACGGATCGAAGGATCGGCTTCTCGATCATCTGGCTGGCCCTGGCGCTCTTCACGGCGGAGGGGTTGAGGCGGCGCCGGCAGGCGCGCCTCCGACGCGACCGGCCTTAGCCCGCAGGCATCACCGGCTCTCGTTGCCGAGGAGCGAGCCGCAGCCGAAGCGAACCCGGCAAGAAGCTCGGGCTAACGATCGCCGCGCCGATGGAGCGAAGTGTCGGGATGGTGGCCGTGCGTCTCCTCGTGGCCGCTGACCGAACCCGAGGCCGCATCGGGCCGTCGGCCGCCCTTGTCCAGAATCTCCAGCTCTCCGGCCTCCACCAGCACCTTGACGCCGCGTTCATCCAGGTCGTGGTCGCTGATCCGGCCCTCTTTCAACGGTCCCAGGTGCAGGACCTTGTCGCCGGCGAGGTGCACTCGCAGCGGCTTGTGCGTCTTGTTGCGAACGGTAGCCATGTCCCGAAGCATGGCCGGAGTCGGCCTCGGATGCAACCTCCGCCCGGGTATGGCCGCGCTCGCACGAGCTGCGCTACCATCGAACCCTCCGAGCTCGGGAGACCTTCGATGGCAGCCATGGAATCCTTCGACATCACCTCAGGTTGCGATCTCCAGGAGGTCGACAACGCGGTCAACCAGGCGCGAAAGGAGATCGCGCAGCGCTACGACTTCCGCGGTCTCGACATCGAGCTGGACTTCGATCGCAAGGAGAGCAAGGTCGTCGTGATCGCGCCGGAGGAGTACCACCTCCAGGCGGTGATCGAGGTGCTCAAGACCAAGCTGGTGCGGCGCAAGGTCCCGGTGAAGAACCTCGACATCGGTCCCGTGATCGGCACCGGCGCCGGATCGGTGCGCCGGGTGATCGAGCTGCGCCAGGGCATTGGAACGGACGCGGCCAAGGCGATCGTGAAGTTCATCAAGGAGCGCAAGCTCAAGAAGGTCCAGGCCGCGATTCAGGGCGATCAGGTGCGCGTGAGCTCACCGTCGCGCAATACGCTGCAAGAGGTGATCGCACTTCTCGAGGGCGAGGACTTCGGCCTCGAGCTCGAGTTCGGAAACTACAGGTAGCCCGCCGCCTGCGTGCTACCCTGATTGCACCATGAGTCAGGAGTTCGATCGGCTGCTGGTCAGCGTACGGGTCTCCGATCTGCCCCGCCGCAAGGTGTGCAAGGTCGAGTCGAGCACGCCGCTCGGCGAGGTCTACCGGCGGCTCGACGAGGAGCACGGCGTGGCGGCGCTGGTCTGTGAGGGCCCCAAGCTCGTCGGCATCTTCACCGAGCGCGACGTCCTCTATCGGACCGCTCTCGAAGGCGACCTGGACACGCCGATCAGCGAGCTGATGACGCGGGACCCGATCACTCTCAGCGGGGACGACAAGCTGGTCGAGGCGATCCGGACCATGTCGCAGGAGGGCATCCGGCATCTACCGATGCCGGGTGGAGCGGGCGAAGAGGCGGGACTGATCGGCGGCCGCGACGTACTGAAGATGATCGCCGAGCACTTCCCCGAGACGCTCCTCAACCTGCCGCCCAGGCTGGATCAGAAGATGACGACGGCGGAGGGCGGCTGAGGATCGAAGATGCGCTGCCCGTACTGTGCCGCCGAGAACATCCAGGGGGTCGACACCTGCGCGAACTGCGGAGCCGAGCTCGCCGGGCTCGATCTGCCGGAAGCCCAGCGGGGCTTCAGCGGGCGCTTGCTGGGTGACCGGCTCGCCGATCTGAAGCTCAAGTCCCCGCTGGTGATCGCCGATGACGCCACCGTCGCCGACGCCGTCACCCGCATGCGCGAAGGGCGTGAAGGCTGCGTCTTCGTCCAGAGGCAGGGCGACACGGTGGGGATCTTCAACGAGCGGCATCTCCTGACGCGCGTTCTGCGCGCCGGCCGCGATCCGGCCGCGACGCCGGTGGCGGCGGTGATGAGCACCGAGATGGTGAAGCTCGACCCCGACGATCCGCCCGCCTTCGCCGTGCACTGCATGGTCAGCCGCGGCTACCGGCACCTGGCGGTCGTCGACAGCGGCGCCCTGGTCGGCTTCGTGTCGGTACGCACGATCCTGGCGTACCTGAACGAC
>JAHEKO010000127.1:0-4921 GCA_024638355.1 Acidobacteriota bacterium | reverse complement strand
GACGATGGCCTGATCTACGTCGGAGACTCCGCCGGCGGGGGCGCCGGCGGGACGGTTCTGCTCGATGCGCCGAGGATCGAGGTCAGCGGCGCGCTGCAGGCCGACGGCGGCAGCGGCGGCAGCGAGTGCGGCAGAGAGCCCTGCCGGCTGAACAACGGCGGTGGCGGTGGGGGTGGCGGCCGGATCAGGCTGTTCTCGGATTCGCTGATCTTCTCGGGTACGGTCTCGGTGAGCGGCGGAGCGGGCTCGGGCACCGCCGAGGACGGCGGAGAGGGCACGGTCTTCCCCAAGCGGCCGGCCAGCACGACTCTGCAGATCTTCGCCAGCGCGTTCGAAACCGAAAGCCCGGCGCTGACCTTCAGCGCCGCCAAGGACGAATACCTCGTTCTGGGACACGAGCAGGGCGAGCTCTTCGCGCGGCGGGTGAGCAACAGGCCGAGCCTCGAGGCGGGCCAGCGGCTTAGCGGCCGCGCAGCCGACCGCTGCGCAATCTCCTTCAACACTCGCAAGAAGACCAGCCTGGCGGTCTGGGCCAAGGGCGGAGAGCTGTGGCGTGCGCGTCTCAAGAAGAACGGCAAGCTGGTCGGCTCGCCGGGGCTGCTCGACTCGAGCGCTTTCGCGATCGAAGAGGTGGAGACGATCAACATCGCCAGGACCAGGGACTGGCTGGTGGCGTGGACGGTCGACGGCGAAGGCGGACCCGATCAGCTGCTGATGCGGCGCGTGCTGCGTAATGGCAGGCCCGTCGGAGCGGCGTTCGAGGTGATTGCGGATCCCCGCGACTTCTCGATCGCCTACAGCCCGCTCTCCCGTCTCTTCCTGATCGTCTGGACGACGGCGTCGGGCGAGCCGGGGGTGTTCGGCCAGCTGTTCGACAGCGCCGGGCGGACGGTCGGCAGACGACTCACTATCGACGCCGGCGCCGAAGCGGGCCAGCCCGCGGTGGATTTCAGCCCGGGCGCCGACCGTTTCGTGGTCGTCTGGGTCAACCCGAGCGGGCGGCGGGGACGGGTCATCCAGGGGCGCTACATTCGCGGCGGCGACCTCGAGCCGACATTCGTCGTGGCGACGCCCGAAAACCCCGTCACCAGCCCGGCGGTGGCCTACAACCCGAGTCGCAGGTCCTACTTGATCGCCTGGTCCGAGGCGGCGCAAACGTCGCGGATGCGAGGGGCTTGGCTCGAGCGCGACAGCCTCTCGGCGAGCGACAGCTTCGCCATCAGCTCGCCCGGGGCGGAGGCGCAGAACCTGAACGACAGGTACCTGAGCTGCTCGTCCAAGCGGCCGCACTGCCTGGTGACCTACTGGTCGACTCGAGGCGGCCGGCCGTCGATCTGGGGCAGCTTGCTCACGCCGCCCTAGGAAGCCAGCGAGTCTTCGAGTCGAGTCATCAGCTCCTGGAACCGGGGGTGCTCGCGGATCGGGTCGAGGTTGCTGTCGTTCTCGAGCCAGCCGCGGAAGCTGAATCCGTGGCGCAGGCTTCCTTGCAGGCAGTCGAGAGCATGATCGCTGTCGCCTGCCATCGAGTAGATGCAGCCCAGGTTGTAGAGGAGCATCGGCTCCTCGGGCGCCAGCTCGCGCGCGCGCCGCGCCCAATCGAGCCCCTTGTCGATCTCGCCCAGGGCGACGAGACCGTTGGCTCCCATGTAGAGCGCGCGGGTGTCGTCGGGCACCAGTTGGAGCCGCCGCTCGGCTCGGCGGACTCCGCGCCGCCGCGCGGCCTGGCCGTCCTCGGGTCGGCCGAGGTCGTCGCAGCTCTGCGCCATCAACAGAAGCGGCTGATAGTCGTCGCGGTTCAACTCGCTGGCGATCGCGTACAGGCGGATCGCTTCGTCCTTTCGGCCGGTGGCGAAACAGTGACGGGCGTAGAAGTAGTGAGCGTCGAAGTGTCGGGGGTCGAGTCGCGTAGCGGTGGTGAAGGCCTTGTCGGCTTCGGCGGTGCGATCGGCCGCCGACAGTGCGACGCCGCGTCCCGTCCACGCCTCGGCGAGATCCGGATCGAGCTCGAGCGCCCTGCGGCTGGCCTCGAGCGCGCGCTCGAGGAGGCCGGGGCGGTGCCCGACGTTGGCGTACAGATACGAGCAGCAGGACGCGATGCCGGACCAGGCCAGCGCGTAGTTGGCGTCGAGCTCGCTGGCTCGCTCGAACATCCCCAGCGCCAGCTCTACGCCCCGCTGGTTGTAGTGGAAGAAGTATTTTCTGGCTCGCAGGTAGCACTCGTAGGCGTCGAGCACGCGGGTGGGTCGGCGGGGCACGGCGACGGGTCTCAACGCCACCTGTAGCGCCTTCACGATGCTGCCGGCGATCTCGTCCTGGATCTCGAAGACGTCCTCGAGGTGACGGTCGTAGCGATCCGACCAGACGCTGTAGCCGTCCTCGATCGCCACCAGCTCCGCGCTGACCCGTAGACGATCTTCGGCTTTGCGCACGCTGCCCTCGAGCACCGCATCGACGCCCAGCCGGCGGCCGATCTCGCGGATGTCCAGCCCGGCGCCACCAAAGTGGAACGACGACGTGCGCGACGCCACCTGAAGGTTCTCGACCCTGTTGAGCTTCGTGATCAGCTCTTCGGCGAGCCCCTCACAGAAGTAGTCCTGGTCGCGCTGCGGGCTCGAGTCGGCGAAGGGCAGAACGGCGACCGACCGGAGTGGCTTCGCCGCGACCTCGCCACCTCGCCGGGCTTCGTCGAGCCTCTTGCGTACGACCACGGCCGAGGCGAGCCGAAGCTCGGGCTTCTTCTCCAGGCAGCTCTCGATCAGGCGGCTCAACTCGACCGGCAGGTCGCCGCGAAGCTCGGCTACGGGTGCGGGTCTGTCGCGCAGAATGGACGAGATCAGCTGGGCCGCCGAATCGCCCGCGAAAGGCCGCCGCCCGGCCGCCATTTCGTACAGGACGACGCCGAGGGCGAAGATGTCGGCGCGCTGGTCGCAGCGCTTGCCGATCGCCTGCTCGGGCGCCATGTAGGGCAACGTCCCCAGGATCAGGCCCTCCGTGGTCTGGCGGGCGCCCACCGTCGCCTCGGGCTCCTGCCCGGGGTGCTGCTGCCACTTGCCGAGCCCGAAGTCGAGCACTTTGACCTGTCCTTCGTGCGAGACCATGATGTTGGCCGGCTTCAGATCGCGATGGGTGATTCCCCTGCGGTGAGCGGCGGCGATGGCATCGGCCAGGGGTATCGCGAGGTCGAAGAAGCGTTCGCGCGGCAGGCCGCCCTCGGGTATCAGCTGGTCGAGGCTGGACCCTTCGACCAGCTCCATGGTCAAGAACCTGCGGCCGCCGCTCTCCTCTACGGAGAAGACGGTGAGGATGCCAGGATGGTTGAGGGCCGCCAACAGGCGCGCCTCGCGCTCGAACCGCTCGAGGCGCTCCGGATCGCTGGCCAGCGTCTCGGGGAGGAGCTTGACGGCGACTTTGCGGCCCAGCCGGGTGTCCTCTGCCAGGTAGACCTCGGCCGCACCGCCCTCGCCGAGCTTGTCCAGGATGCGGTAGTGGGCGAGTCTTTCGCCGATCACCCGGGGTCCTCCGACCCCACAAGTTACCCCTGCAGACGGCTCGCTACGCCACCCTCGCAGGTGGGTTGCCACGTGCGCTACAGTTTGAGCATCACAGAGAAACGTGATCCATGACCGGAGGGGGTTGTCATGAACTGTCATTTTCGGCTGTCGCGATTCGTGCCGCTGCTGGTCCTCGCCGTTGCTCTTGCCGCTTGCGGTGGCCAGGAGACGGCGCCCGAGGAGCCGGCGAAGTCGGCTGAGGAGGTTCGGCAGGAGCAGGAGGCCGCTCGGCGCAGCGAGCGGGCCGCCGAGCTCGCCGGACGGGTGAATGAGCTCACTGCCGCGGCCGGCGACGTGGGCGAGAGCTCGGCTGCGCTCGAGGTCGGCGCCCCCGCGGACATCGAGGCGGCGGTGAACGAGGTCGAGGCGAAGCGCGCCGAGGCCGAGCGCCTTCTCGCCGAGCTCCAGCAGGCCGGTGCGGAGGGCTTCGACGACGCGCAGGCCCGCCTCGAGGCCGCTCTCGGGGAGCTCGATCGGGCGAGCGCCGACGCCTCGGCCGGATTGGAAGAGTGGGCTCGCCGCGAAGCCGCGGCACTCGCCGCGCGGGGAGAGGGAGCTCCGATCGATCCGCAGACGGGCCTCATCGAGGGTCTCGACGGCGGCGACTACGAGCAGTACCTGGTCTCGGTGGTCAAGCGCGTGCAGGAGCGCTTGCGCGAACAGGGCCGCTATGCCGGTCCCGCCGACGGGCGGTTCGACCGGCCGACCATGGAGGCGCTGGGCAGCTTCCAGAAGGAGCAGGAGCTGCAGGTCAGCGGCGTTCCGTCGCCGATGACTCGAAGCCGGCTCTTCGACGGCTAGGCTACGAAGCCTCTACACCAGTGCAGGGGCCAGCGCCAGGTTGGCCACCGTAGGCTTTACCAGGCGTTCGAAGTCGCCGTAGCCAAGCCGCATCAGCTCGGTGTGGGTACCGGCGTTGAACGCGATCTCTTCGTCCTGGGTCAAGCTCTCGTCGGCGTACACCCGCATGTTGTAGAGATTGCCGAACGGCGGCATCGCTCCGGCGCTGCACTCGGGAAACCGACTCTCGAACTCCTGCTCGGTGGCCAGCACGGCCTTGTCGGCGTCCGCGACCTCCCTGAGCAGCGCCAGGTCGACCTTGGCCGTGGCGGGCATGACCACCATCGCCATCTCGCCGTCGAGCTTGACGATCACGGTCTTGGCCAGCTCTCTGCCCGGGATGTGCGCCGAAGCAGCGACCTCCTGAGCGGTGTAGGCCGTCGAGTGGGTGACGGTGACGTACCTGACGCCCTCCTTGTCGAGGAACGCTTTCAACTTGCTGCTCGGCATGAGCCACCTCCAATCTATAGGTGCCTCGAAGCTAGCCTCGCACCATCGGGCGGTGGAATACCCGCCGGGGTGGGCGGTAC
>JAHEKO010000630.1 GCA_024638355.1 Acidobacteriota bacterium | reverse complement strand
TGCCCGGCTCGGCCGACAGCGGCGGCGTCGCCGGCCACTTCGGCTCCGGCCTCTTCGCCACCCTCATGGCGACCCCCTGCTCGGCGCCCTTCCTGGGCACCGCGCTCGGCTTCGCTCTCGGCCAGACCGCACCCACGGTGTTCGCCACCTTCACCGCCGTCGGCGTGGGCATGGCGCTCCCCTACCTGGCGGTCGCCGCGACACCGCGCAGCCTCTCGTTCCTGCCCCGGCCGGGCCCCTGGATGGACCGGCTCAAGGTGCTGATGGGCTTCCTCCTCGCCGGCGCGGCGATCTGGCTGCTCTACGTTCTCGCCGGGCAGATGCCGGCAGAGCGCCTCGCCTTCATCCAGGGCGCGCTTCTGGTACTGGCGCTCTTCGTCTGGCTGCGCGGCGCGAGCGGCACGCTCGGCAGGCGGCTGGCCGGCATCGGAGCCGTCGCCGCCGCCGCCGCCGCCTTCTGGCTCGCGGCGGCGGCGGGCGCGCAGCAGAACCAGCTCGCCGGGACCGAAGAGATCCGGTTGATTCCGTGGATACCTTTCGAGCGCAACGAGGCCGAACGGCTGACCGACGAAGGACGGCTGGTGTTCGTCGACGTCACCGCCGACTGGTGCTTCACCTGCAAGGTCAACGAGCGCCTGGTCCTCGAGACCGAGGAGATCGCCGAGCTCTTCCGCCGCCACCAGGTGATCGCCATGAAGGCCGACTGGACCAACCGCTCGGACACCATCGCCCGCTACCTCTCAGACCACGGCCGCTACGGCATCCCGTTCTACCTGCTCTACCGGCCCGGCGACGACCCGCATCTCTTCGGCGAGCTCTTGACCAAGGACGCGGTGATCGAGGTCGTCGAAGCCGCCGGCGCTCGCTAGAGCCAGCCGCGCGGATTGGCCTCGAGCGCGGCGCGCCAGTCGGCGAGCCGGCGGGCGAGTCGCTCGGTCTCGGCGGGATGGCGACCGCTGACGTCGTACGACTCGGCGGCGTCGAGCTCGAGGTCGAACAGCCAGGGGCCGCAGTAGCGCTGCGGTCCCCACGGCCAATTCATCGGGTTGCCGAAGGAGACGGCGTGGCGGTCGTGGTACTTGAAGCGACCCGAGCGCACCGCCCGGGGAACGCCGAGCTGGTGGTAGACGATCGGCCGTGGCGCGAGCCCCTCGCCGTCGACCAGCAGCCCGGCCAGGCTCGTGCCGTCGATCACCCGGTCCGCGGGCAGCGGCAGTCCGGCCAGATCGAGGATGGTCGGGAAGAGGTCCAGCGCCGGCACCGGCTCGTCGATGGTGCGGCCGGCCGCCGGGCTGTCCGGCCAGGAGATCAGCAGCGGTACCCGCATCCCGCCCTCGAACACGTCGAGCTTCCGGCCGCGAAGCGGGCCGCGGCTGCCCTGGAACCAGGGCCCGTTGTCGCTGGTCGCGATCACCAGGGTGCGCTCCGCCAGCCCGCGGCGCTCGACGGCCGCGAGCACCGCTCCCACGCTCGCGTCCAGCTCCTCGACCACGTCGCCGTAGAGCCCGCCGGGTGAGCGGCCGGCAAACGCGGCCGAGGCGTGGAGGGGAACGTGCGGGAAGGTGTGCGGCATGTAGAGAAAGAAGGGCCGGTCGTCGCGGCCCTCGATGAATTCGACCGCTCGCTCGGTGTAGCGCCGGGTGAGCGTGCTCTGGTCGATCGGCGGCCCCTCGATCACCTCGCGGTCGGCCCGTACGCGCGGCCGACCCTGGTCGTTGCTGAACAGCAGGCCCCAGAAGGAGTCGAAGCCGCGGTCGTTGGGGAGCGAGGGCGACTCGTCGCCCAGGTGCCACTTGCCGACCATCGCGGTGGCGTATCCGGCGGCCGACAGCACCTCGGCGAGGGTGATCTCCTCGGCGGGCAGTCGGCGATTCCGGCCGCCCAGCCTGAGCAGCAGATCGGGCCAGCTGCCGGCGGGCTGCAGCACGTGGTCGAGGCCCGACCGCACCGCGTGCCGGCCGGTGAGGATTCCAGCGCGCGAGGCGGAGCAGTAGGGTGCGGGGGCGTAGGCATTGCGGAACCGCAGCCCCTCGCGCGCCAGACGATCGAGGCTCGGCGTGCGGATCGAGCGGCTGCCATAGGTACCCAGGTCGCCGTAGCCGAGGTCGTCGAAGAGGATCAGGACGACGTTCGGCGCGGCCGCCTGCCGCCCCTCCACCAGCTCCGCGATCTCAGCGAGGTACTCGCGTTTGCGCTCCAGCCGCTCGCGATCGTCGGTCTGCTGATAGACGGCGACCCGCGCGACCGCCCAGAGGACCCCGAGCAGGAGGAGGGCGGCGAGCAGCATCGACGCCGCGCGCAGGGCCCCGCGGCCCTTGACGGACGGT